>NZ_DJLC01000145.1:0-37249 GCF_002434875.1 Acinetobacter sp. UBA6526
AATGTCGGAACAAAGCTATGCCGCAGTGAACTTTTTGAAAACTATGGGAATGGGACCTGACCAATTTGTGCCACTTTATGTTGTGATCTTCTGCGGAACGATTGCTGGTTCGGTTTTCAGTGCGATTACCTTTCATCGTGAGCGTTTGATTTTAAATTTATTCCTCGCCGAAATTTTAATTTTAATTGCTTGTGCATTGGACTATCACCTGACCAGTGATGTCCGTCCAGCAAACTTTTATCGTAGTCAATTCTTAGTGAGTTTTGCAGGCGGTGTATTCATTGGGCCACTGCTACTGATGGGTTTCATGCGGACATTACAACGCGGTCCACAATATGTCGTGACCTTTATCGTGTTGTTCTCGGCAACACAGAACTTTGGTGGTTTGGTTGGCTCATCATTTTTTAATACCTACCAACAACACCAAACCAATAATTATAAAGTTGAGATCAACAGTAACTTAGATCCAACAAACCCACTTGTCGCACAACGCTTACAGACTTATCAGCATAGTGCCATGGTTACAACCAATGATCCTGTTTTGCAAAGTAATCAAGCGGCTCAGAACTTAAATAAAGTCGTCACTCGTGAAGCACAAGTTCGTGCCTATAACGATGTGATCGTACTGAATGGCATTTTTGCCGTCATTTTACTGCTATGGGGCTTGTTTAAGTATGTCCGCAATAAGTACATCACCCGAAGAAATCTGCAAGCAGCAAATTAACCCTTATAGTATTTGATTGAGAAAAAATTATGTCAGACGAAAATCAAGAGAAACCCGAAAATCAGGCAGCTCAAGTTGAGCAAGCCAAAGCGGAGACGGAAACAGCGAAAGCATCTGAAACACCAAATCAATTGCCTCCTCCGCCACCTCCTCCAACGAGTAAACTGATTAAAACCAAACGCTCAACCTTGTGGTGGATGTTATTGGTATTGCTGGTCGGGATTACCATTATTTTATGGGCTTGGAGGATTGGGCCATTCCATACAGCTGTTGAACAAACAGATAACAGCTATGTAAAAGGAAAAACAACGATTCTCTCGTCGCAAATCAATGGTTATATCAAAGATGTGTTAGTAAAAGATTTTGATCATGTTAAGCAAGGTCAAGTACTGATGCATATTGATGCAACCACCTATGACCAAAAAGTGACTCAGGCTGTTTCTGGCGTAGAACAAGCACAAAATAGCCTTGCTAATCAAACTCAAGCGATTGCACAACGCCAAGCAGATGTAGTTTCAGCACAAGCGAAACTGGATCAAGTGAAAGCACAATACGATTTGTCTGTTGCACAGCTTAAACGCTATCAACAACTTGGAAATAGTGGTGCTGCTTCAAAATCTGAACAGGATAAAGCTGCGGCAGATGCACAAAATAATTTGGCTTTACTCAAACAAGCTCAGGCCAATATTTTAGTTGCTCAAGAAGCGTTAAAAACGGCTCAAGTTGCCGAGAGCGGATTAAAAGCGCAGGTCAATAGTGCTCAAGCTCAATTAGATCAAGCCAATACCACCAAGGATTACAGCACGATTACTGCACCGCTTGATGGTCAACTGGGTGAGGTCAATCCTCGTGTTGGACAATATGTCGCCGCTGGAACACAACTACTGTATTTGATTCCCAAACAAACTTGGGTGATTGCCAACTTTAAAGAAACCCAAATTGCCAATATGAAAATTGGACAAAAAGCCTATTTCACAGTAGATGCACTCAATCATCAAAAATTTACAGGGCACGTTGAGCAAATTTCTCCTGCTGCGGGTTCAGAGTTTAGTGTGCTTAAACCTGATAATGCGACGGGAAATTTTACCAAAGTCGTTCAACGTATCTCAGTACGTATCACGATTGATCCAAATCAAAAAGGTATCGAAAACTTACGTCCAGGGATGTCTGTGATTACCTCAGTCAATACAGATTCCTAAAGCCTACTGACAGTCTCAATCAAATACATTTACAATGTGATCAAACCGATTTCTGATGTTGAAACATGTTTGATCACATTGCTTTTCCTACCCCTTATCAAACATTAGATACCCCATATCCTATTCAGATCACGGTGAAGCGCCTTGACCTGATTCATCCTCAAATCTCAGGAAATAAGTTTTTTAAACTCAAATACAATCTACTCGAAGCAAAGCAACTAGGTTTTAAGCAAATCCTTACCTTTGGCGGTGCTTATTCAAATCATATTGCAGCAACGGCGTATGCGGCACAGTTATTCGGTTTTCAAAGCATCGGCATTATTCGTGGTGATGAGCTACACACACAATCACTCAACCCCACCCTGCAAAGCGCAAATGATTTTGGTATGCAACTTCGTTTTGTCAGTCGAGCTGAATATCGACTACGGCATGACACGGATTATCAGCTACAACTAAAACAACACTATCCTGATGCGTATATCATTCCTGAGGGTGGAACAAATACATTTGCACTCAAAGGGACACAAGAGATTTTATCACCCGAAGATCAAACAAATTATGATGTCATTTGCTGTCCAGTAGGTACTGGCGGAACGATTGCAGGAATCATTGAAAGCAGTTCAAATCGACAACAAGTTTTGGGGTTTTCTGCATTAAAAGGTGAATTTCTTCGACACGATATTCAACAATGGACTGATAAACTTAATTGGTCGCTCACTGATCAATATTGCGGTGGTGGCTATGCAAAGAGCTCTCCTGAGCTGCTGCAATTTATGCTGCAATTTGAACAGCAACATGCCATTCCCTTGGAGCAAGTCTATACGGCTAAAATGATGATGGGTTTATTTGATTTAATTGGAAAAAATCATTTTCCTACTCATACTAGAATTTTAGTGATTCATACAGGTGGGTTACAGGGACGCATCAAATAAAAAAGCCGCCCTCAGGCAGCTCTGATTTTTTAAAATGAAACTTAAAACCAACCATCTCCAATCGGTTTGTTATCCATAAACACGACCAAGCCTTTGACAATTCGGTAAATAAACCAAATCGAAGCCGCAAGTAAAACAGGTATACCAATCAAGACAAATGTCAGGACAAAACCAATCAGTCCAGCGATTAAAGTAATCCAAAATGTTTTTATCTGCCATTCAAAATGACTCTCAAGCCATGTGCCTTTAACCTCATCACGCTTGATATAATTCATAATCACAGCCGCAATACTGGTCAAACCGACAAAAATACTGGCAGCGTATAATCCATAAGCAATCAGTGTGTATTGTCTCAATTGATCTTGTTTATTTGGCGATGTATCTTCTAAAAATGTCTTATCATTCATTATTCTAATCCCCTCTATCGAGACCAACTTTATAACATGCTTTAATTTTAAAAGTATATTTTTCAACCCAACAATCAACATACTCAAAATGCTTTAAATCTTTT
This sequence comes from Acinetobacter sp. UBA6526, assembly GCF_002434875.1. NCBI lineage: Bacteria > Pseudomonadati > Pseudomonadota > Gammaproteobacteria > Moraxellales > Moraxellaceae > Acinetobacter > Acinetobacter sp. UBA6526. Next base: position 3,367 of record NZ_DJLC01000145.1, read on the forward strand.
ATAATTGCCCGCTTTTCATATTCTATCGAGTATTGCTCATGGTTCATCAAGTGGATGTTGTGGTTTTAGGAGCTGGTGCGTCGGGCTTGATGCTGGCTGCCGAAGCAGCTAAGCGTGGGCGCTCCGTGGTGGTACTCGAAAAAGCCAATAAAGTAGGCAAAAAGATTTTGATGTCTGGTGGTGGTAAATGTAACTTTACCAATCTTGATGTTGAGCCATCCAACTATCTTTCAGAAAATCCACATTTCGTAATTTCCGCATTGACTCGCTACACCAATTGGGACTTCATTGGAATGGTCTGCGAGTATGGCATCGAATATGAAGAACGTAAGCATGGTCAGCTTTTTACTTTAAAAGGCGCAAAAGAAATCCTAGAAATGTTGCTCACAGAATGTGAAAAAGCAAAGTACGTGAATATTCAAACGCATTGTGAAGTTCAGGATGTTCAACCCAAAGCTGATTCAGGTTTTATCATTGATACCAATCAGGGAACTTATCAATGTGAATCTCTCGTTGTCGCGACTGGTGGTTTATCTATTCCAACTTTGGGTGGTTCTGGATTCGGCTATGAGCTTGCACAACAGTTTGGACACCATGTTTATCCAACCCGTGCGGGATTAGTTCCATTTACCTTTTCAGATCAGTTTAAAGAAGTAACGACTCGCTTGAGTGGTAATGCTTTAGATGCAACGCTGATCAATGACCGTCATCAATTCACCGAAGCCCTACTCTTTACACATCGTGGTTTAAGTGGTCCAAGTTCATTGCAACTGTCTAACTATTGGCATGTCGGTGAAAGTTTTAAAATTGACCTCTTCCCAAGCCAAGATTTAACTGAATTTTTTAAAGAAAAGAAAAAAGCGCAACCTAAAGTTCTACTAAGGACTTTACTGAATGAATTCACTGCGAAAAGTATTGTCTTAGAATTGCAGCAACTGATTTGGGCAGAACAAAGCGAAACCGCGATCAGCAATATTAGCGATGCTCAGCTTGAACACATTGCAACACAACTTCATGCATTTTCAGTAAAACCATCTGGTACTGAAGGCTATCGAACAGCCGAAGTCACACTAGGTGGTGTCGATACCAGCGAAGTGTCATCCAAAACGATGGAAAGCAAAAAACAGAAAGGCTTATATTTTGTCGGCGAAGTACTGGATGTGACAGGTCATTTAGGCGGATATAACTTCCAATGGGCATGGTCATCCGCACAAGCTGCTGCTCAATTTGTTTAATTCCAGTTTCGATTCGGCAGATTATGATGGATTTAACTATGGTGATCTGAAGAATTGGCCGCCTCTGAAGAAGGTGCTTGCTGTGCATTCGAAACTGTCTTCTCTTTGCTTGGACTGGATTTAGCAACCACAAATTTATAAGCACTAGCTAAAAAGCCAACAGTGATTCCAGCAATAATAATTGGCGCAAATACGCGGTTAGGCTTCTTCATTTAATTCTCCTATAGACTTTTTATTTAGAGACTATTGATACTTTAGCTATAAATGAATTGCATTTTAGGTCAAGTTTTTCTTTCTAGACATTTAACGCTCAACAAAGTGCCATATGTCTAAATAGATTGTCATTTACTATCCTATTGCAATACAACATAGTGACCAATAGCGTGAATACAAACAAAACGACCACCCTGCTTAGAGTGGTCGAATTGATTCAAAAAATCAAAGATTATTTTTACTATTCATCAGAATATGGCGACGATGGCGGTGTAGATGTCGGGTTTACACTCGATGTCATTTCATTCTGTTTCAGCGGATTGGGCTGTTTTCCTTCAGCTTTCGCTTTGTCCAACAAATCACCTAACAAACGCTCAGCAGGCTGACGACCACCTAGACCGAATGCCAGTGCGAACGCGACTGCAACTGAACCCAATGTTAAACCAAATGCTAAATTGACGATAGAGTCTGCAATGCCCATGGCTTTTAAACCCATCGCAATCACTAAGCCCATGATCAAGATACGAACTAGATTTCCCAACCAACGAGAACTATTGTATTCACCACGCTGAACCACGTTTGCAACAATGTTTGCTAGCCAGAAACCAATCACTAAAATCACAGCACCAAGCAATATATTTGCACCGAAATGGATAAACATTGCGATGAGCACACTCACTTGCTCAAGTCCAAGACGATTTGCAGCTTCTGAAACAGCAAATAGCATTGTGAAGAAAACAATCAAATAGCCAACAATATCCGAAACGCGTGTTTGACCAAGGAAACGTTGTAAATCCAATTTCATTGGAATTTCATCAACGCCTGCACCTGAAATTAATTCAGCCACTAAGCGTCCAACAAAACGGGAAACCACATACGCTACGATTAAAATCAAACCAGCAGCAATAATTTGTGGTATCGCATGCATGATTTCATTCAACATCGCTGTTGCGGGTTGAGAAATAGCTTCTATACCCAATGCTTCAAATGCAACGATTAACGTCGTGATAATAATGATCGCGAAAACAAAAGAACCTAAGAACTTAGATACGCTAGAGCTTTTAAATAGTCCAATTTTTTCAGCTTGTGCTTGCAAACCCAAACTATTGGTTAAGCCCTCAACAATACCGCGTACAATTTTTGCAAGAATATACCCAACAAAGATAATTACGCCTGTGATGAATAAGTTCGGAACAAAAGCAATTGCCTCATTGACCATGTTTTGGACGGGGATCAGTAAGCCTGTTAAGCCAAGAATAGAAAGTACAATTGGTAAGAATAATAACAACACTAACCAATAGAAAATCTCGCCAATATTACCACTCAGCGAACTGACACCAACTTCACTACTTAGTTTTTCATCCAAGTCCGTTTTAGCCAATACATTGGTCAATCCAACTCTCACCAGACGAGCAATAATCCAACCAATAAAACCAACAGCAACAGCAGCCAATAGATTTGGAATATAGGCAAGCACTCGCCCAACCATATTACTGAATGGATCACTTACACCACTAATATTTAATACGTTTAATGCTCCAACGACAGCGAGAATCATAACGAACCAAAACACCAGTTTTGAGATTAGATTTTCAATGTTTGAAGGATGGCCTGTAGCCGACGACAATTTATGATTGGTATCAAGTTTTTGTAATAGCTTCTTCACGCCAGCGGCAACAACTAAAGCAATAATCCAACCTAATAGTAAGATTACAACTGCCGCTAAAATCGGATGAAATTGATCCCAATAATACATTGCATCAAATCCCCCTCTCTGAGATGGACCACCAAAAAAATCATTCATATGTTTTTATCCTTATGTCGTGTTTTAAAGTAAAACCCAGCTACCCACGATTATTCTGTGAACGAATAACAAGAATTATGGATGCCTAAACCTTAGTTTTTGTCTATTTATCAATCAATAAATGGCAGCACTAATACAACAAAAAGCACTCAAAAATAAGCAAAAAAGCCCACCAGTTCACACCAATGAGCTTTCAAATCAATTTAAATGGTCTGAAAGTATGATTGGCTAAGCATTCAATAATGCCGACTGCAAATGTGACATCATCACTTGTGCAGTTGGATTTGCAGAATGGTCAGCAACCATATAAACAAGTAAAGCGATCAGAAATATTCCAACAATGATTAACATATACACTGGCAATTTCCGTTTTTTCGCAATTTCCTCTTTGCTCGCCACATGAGGATGTGGCTTACTAAAATCATGCATGATAGCAACCCCTCATCTTTTATTTCTCACGTAATCATCTTAGCAATAGGCTTTGTTGCATTGTGTGAAAAATCTTCGGACTATCGTTGTTTTGGTTGCAGAACTCTACTTTTTCTCGTTTAGGTTATTGTATAAAATATAGGCGCTTTTAGAATGTAGTAAAAATAAGCTATAATGTTCGATTGCCGTTTCTTTAATGTTTTGCTCTATGTCCTACAGCCGAGAAAGTGTTTCTCTTGATTTAGACACTGATGTTACACATCAATGTTTTTTGCATCACACTCGTGATGAACATTTGATTGGGATTATCGAGTTTAATAAACCGAGCTATATATTAAAGTGGGGAGATCTAGAATATTTCCGTCGTCGTACAGAAGAATTTTCTGTGATGCCACTACCTGATTGTATCAACGCGATGATCGTTGATATTCGTAATGTACAGCCATTTTTAGACAATGAAGTGCCGATTCTTCCTTGGCGTTTACTTGAAGAAGACTGTCCTGTGCGTTTGGTTGTTCCACAAGAACGTTTAGAGCATTATATTGGTCTATTTGAACCGACTTGGCTCACGACTGATGTTGATACCGCCATTCAAGAAATCCGTGAATTTATGGATATGTTTGTTCATTAAACATATCCATCGTCTCTAACCTATAGCAGCCTTAACGCTAGTTCATTACCAATAATTCTCTACTGCGATATTCCCTTCACCACGACGATTCATGGTTAAACCGCGTTGTTTAAGCGCCTCTTTGGTATCCTCCACCATTTGAGGATTACCACAGAGCATCACATGACTAGTTTCAGGATCGAGTGCTAAACTTACAGACTTTTCTAATTCACCATTTGCAATCAGAATCGGTAAGCGATCATGTAGTGCTGCATTTGGATCACGCGTAATGATCGGAATAAATTTGAATCCTGAATGTCCCTCACCAAACATTTCAGCAATTTCCTGAATCCGCTCAACGTATGCCAACTCTGAGGCTGTACGCACGCTATAGACTAAATTGATATGCTGATATTTAGTCCACGTCTCAAAATCTTGCAACATAGATAAAAATGGCGCTAAACCCGTTCCTGTAGCCAGTAACCATAAATCTTGCGGTAACGGTTGCTGATAACGCGCCAATGTTAAATAGCCATAAGATATTTTTTCAAGATAAAGTTCATCGCCAACACTGAGGTATTGCAAATTCGAAGTGAAAGCACCATCAGGAACAACGATTGAGAAGAACTCTAAGGTTTCATCAAAGGGCGAAGAAACAACAGAATAAGCTCTCACCACTAGTTCGCCCTCGACCATCAAGCCAATACGGGCAAACTGCCCCGCAGTAAACTTAAAATGTGCTGGGCGGGTCATCGTGAAGCTAAAAAGATTGTGAGTCCAACGGTGTACAGATAAAACTTTTTCTACGCTAAATTTTTCAATTGACATGATTTGAACGTGGCACGAAACAGTAAGCTCATGTTAGCATGATCGAATAATTGATGGATACTCAAAACATTAAGGCTATTTAACATGCGCATGACCTTACGCCAATTGGCTGTTTTTGTGGCGGTCGCTCAGGAAGGAACCGTAACCAAAGCTAGTGATGCTGTCCGACTCACCCAAAGTGCGGCAAGCATGGCCTTAGCTGATTTAGAAGATGGTCTTGGTGCACCTTTGTTTGATCGTTTAGGCAAACGCCTACAACTCAATGATTTGGGACGCTTCCTACTCCCACAAGCTTTAGAGATTTTAGGTCGTTGTGAATCATTCGAGCAAGCAGCTAAAGGCGAATTGCAAAGTATTGATTTACGTCTAGGTGCAACACTTACCATCAGTGATTATTTGATGCCTGATCTTATGGCTGATTTCTTACAGCGCCATCCACAAGCACATCTACAATTACAAGTCGGTAATACCCGCCAAATGATTGAAGCGGTTAATCAATTCCAACTTGATTTAGCATTAATCGAAGGTTCATGCCATTTACCACAATTACAGTGCATTCATTGGCGAGATGACGAGTTGGCTGTGTGTTGCGCACCTGAACATCCATTAGCGCAATTAAATCGCCCAATCACACCCACTGATTTCCATGACGTTGAATGGATTTTACGTGAAGAAGGTTCAGGTACTCGAGAAGTATTTGATAACGCGATTTTGCAAGACCTACCTGATGCAAATATCCGTTTAACACTTGGTCATAACGAAGCTATTTTAAAAATCGTTGCAGGTGGCTTAGGCATGTCATGTGTATCAAGACTCGCTATTGAACCTTTAGCTGAAAAAGGACAACTTGTTATTTTAGATACACCATTTTGGCAGCTTACTCGCCCACTCTTTATGCTGGTACATCGTCAAAAATATCAAGGTCCAGGCCTAAAAGCATTTCTACAATTCTGTGAAGATCAGGTTTAAACCTGATCTTTTTTATCTCCAACGAGAATCATTTTCACACGGTTCTCCGTCATTATCACCATCCATTTTAGTATTCGGACAGTTTCTAACAAACCATCGAGCTTCCTCAAGCGACCTCATTTGTGAACAGTGCTGTCGTCCATCACAACTAAATTTTTGAGTTGCAGTTACAGGCGATGCATTATACGTTTGTACTGGCGGAGTTGATGGTGCTTTCAAAGCGTGTTCCGTCTTTTCCGAGAGTTTAACTTCAGGCAGCTCACCCACTGCTTCTCGTTGTTGCTCAACTATTCTTTTTTGCTCTTCAATTAATTGAGCCGTTTTCAATGCTTTGGCTTGTTGAAAAGTTTGATACTTTTGGAAAACGAGCCCTGCTAAAATCGCAATGATAATAAGGCCAACGATGGTAAATGCCAGTCCCTTTTTACTACTCTGAGTAGGTTTTAACATCAGCTTTGGATCACTTGCCCCATTATCAGAATGATTTGGATAGTTTGTACTGACTGTCTTCAAATCCAAACGTACAATATTTGCCGCTTTAAATTTTCCATTACCCTCAACAATCAAAAACTTTAGCTTTTCACCAATCTTAGGTTCGCCTGCTGTTTTAGGAAAATCTTTAATATGGAAGAAAACATCAGCGTGATCACCATCAACGTCAATAAAGCCAAAACCTCTTTCTGAATTGTATTTTTTAATTTTTCCCTCAATAAACATCTTTCACACTCTATTTTTATATTGACACTATTCTAATAAAAAAGAGGCTAAAAAGCCTCTTTTTCCATGATATTTCAATGAAAATCAACGTCTAAAATTTGATAATAATTCCGATGTAATCGCTTTATTATGATTTGAGATTTGAGTTTTCTTGGTTTTTGCTGGATTTGGATCAACACGCTCAATCTGAATCGCTTTAAACTTACCTTGATTTTCTACTACAGCAAATTTCACTTTTTCATTTCGCTTAGGCTCACCTTCTTCCGCAGGGAAATCTGAAATATGAAAAAAGACATCACCCTCTGTTGTACCGATAAAACCAAAGCCCTTATCAGGATTATATTGTTTTACTTTGCCTTGATAAAAATCTTGTTTCATGACGTTTACCCTACTTTTAAAAACCGATATTCATAGTATATAGAAAATAAAAAAAGAGACTTTAGATCTCTCATAAAATTTATGACAGGATCTCGTCTCTTTTATTTATTTTTAAAAATTAATCTTTTTGGACACTACCAAAAATCTTATCACCAGCATCACCTAAACCAGGTACGATATAACCATCTTCATTTAAGCCTTGATCGATTGAAGCTGTATAAATGCGTACATCAGGATGTGCGGCTTCTACTTTTGCAATTCCTTCAGGTGCAGCAACAAGAACCATCACACGAATATCTTTACAACCGCTTGCTTTTAATACGTCAATCGCCGCGATTAAAGAGTTACCAGTCGCCAACATTGGATCAATAATCATGGCAATACGATTGGCAACATCAGGGACTAATTTTTTATAGTAGGTACGAACTTCTAAAGTTTCTTCATCACGCTCTAAGCCCAAAACACTGACTTTAGCACTTGGGATCAAGTTCAGCACCCCTTCTAGCATACCAATACCAGCACGAAGAATCGGTACAATAGTGATTTTTTTCCCTGCGATACGTTGAGTTGAGACTTTCCCTGCCCATCCATCAATTTCATGATCAACAACAGGAAGATCCTTTGTTGCTTCATAGGTCAATAACATCGTGACTTCTTGCGCTAACTCACGAAAATTCTTGGTACTAATGTCTGAACGACGTAATAGACCAATTTTATGGCGAATAAGCGGATGGCGAATTTCTTGGATAGACACGAGTGGGTACCTAGGTAATATTAATCTTCGGTTATTATAAAGTGTTTTTTTACTCTTCAATAAAAAAGCCCCCAATTTTTGGAGGCTTTTTTGTACAAATCAGATAATTACTGTTGTTGTGACAACATAAAATGCAATGGAGAAAGAATCTCTGCCTTCAATGCTAAGTTAATCATTGGATCAGGATAGATACCTAGGAATAACACAAGCAATGCAGCACCTAATACCATGATACCGCCTACTTTAGTACCCCAATGTGCATCTGCATCAATACGTGGTACGTCTGGTGGTGTCATATACATCACAACCATTACACGTAAATAGTAGTATAAACCGATACCACTACCCACCACGATCATTGCAGCTAAGAACCAGTGTTGTGTTGTCACCGCAGCCATAACGACGAGGAACTTACCAATGAAGCCTGCTGTTAGTGGAATACCCGCTAAAGACAACATCATCACAGTCAGCGTTGCAGTTAAAATCGGACGGCGCCAGAACAAACCACGGTAGTCTGCAAGGCTTTCAGCCTCATCAACGTTGTTGTATGGACTCGACATTAAAGCAACTGCACCGAATGCACCAATTGTCGTTAATACATAAGTGATCACATAAACAGTTACACTACCTAAGCTTGCATAAGTCATGCTGAGTAATGCAATCAGTAAATAACCAAAGTGTGCAATTGATGAATAACCTAAAATACGTTTTAAGTTTACTTGACGCACAGCAAGTAAGTTACCCACCAAGATCGATAACACTGCAATCACGGTTAACACAGTAACTAGCGATTCAACTAAGATCGCACCTGAAGTGAGTAAGTAACGTACAAACAGACCAATCGTTGCAACTTTTGCAGCCGTTGCCAAGAATGTCGCCATTGGCGCTGGTGCACCTGCATATACATCTGGCGTCCATTTATGGAACGGTGCAAGTGAAAGTTTAAATGCAACTGCAAAGATGATTAAGCCTAAGCCTAATAACACCATTGGCTGTTTAATCGCAGTCATCAACGCTTGAACAGAATCATAGAATGACAATGAACCTGTGTACGCATAGATATATGCCATACCCATAAGCAACATTGCAGAAGCCGTTGCTGAAAGTACAAGGTATTTAATCCCTGCTTCCAAAGACTGACTACGTTGATACGTGTACGCCAACATGCCGTATACAGGAATCGACATCAACTCTAAGCTGATGAAGAAAGCTGCATAGTGAGAGCTTGCAACCAATAACATTGCACCTACAACTGAAGACAGTAGCAAGATGTAAAGTTCTTCGCGGTTTTCTTTATAGGTCTCAATATAAGCGTGTGACAAGGTACAGCACGCTAATGCAGCAATCAAAATCAAGAATTGATAGAGCATGGTAAATGGATCAACCATAAACATGCCCATAACATTTACAGGTGCAAAATGTCCTGTATATGCAGTGTATGCGATATAAATTGCAGCGAGGTTTAAACCTATCACTGAAGTTGTCGCGATAAGATTGTGATTACGTTTGATCGCAGTCAACAACATCACAACAATTGCAGTCAATGCCACAATCATTACTGGAGCAAGAGGCATTAGCTCAGAAAAAGAAATTGTGAAGTTCATGATTTATTGCATCTCCACATGTTCAAGTTGAGTTGCAGCCTGTTGAACAGTTTCAACAACTTCTTGTACTGGCATATAACTATTTACTAACCATTGCATGCTTGAATGAGACATATCCAAGAATGTTTGTGGGTAAATACCTAACCAAACTAGACCAATCACACAGATCATCAAAATACCAACTTCACGCGCTGATAGATCTTTCAATGGACTTGTATAGTGCTGCTTTTGTTCTGGATTCGGCTCACCAAACAATGCTTTGTGAATCAGAATCAGACCATAAAGACCCGCAAATACCAAGCTCACTGCTGCAATGATAGTGAAAGCTGGGTAAGCTTTGAATGAACCCATAAGAATCAGGAATTCACCGATAAAGTTACCTAGACCTGGTACACCAACAAGTGCTGCAACAAAGAACATCAAGAAGAATGGTAAGTATTGAAGCTGACCACGTAAACCGCCCATTAAGCGTAAATCACGTGTATGTAAACGCTCATAAACTTGACCCGACATAATGAACAGTGCCGCAGATGACAAGCCATGTGCCAACATCATGATCATTAAACCTTGGAAAGTCAGTATATTACCTGCATAGATTGCAAGTAAGATGAAACCCATGTGCGAAATAGACGTGTACGCAAGTAAGCGTTTCATATCTGTTTGTTGGTACGCTAAGAATGCACCGTAGAAAATACCAATCAAGCCCAGAATAATTGCGATATCAGCAAATTGTGCTGATGCTGCTGGGAAGAATGGAATAACGAAACGAAGCAAACCATACGCAGCCGTTTTAATCAAAATACCTGCTAAATCCACAGAACCCGCTGTTGGTGCTTGCGCGTGCGCATCAGGCAACCAACCGTGTAATGGGAATACTGGTAATTTCACCGCAAAACCAATGAAGAAACACAGCATGAATGCATAAGCAACTTCAGGTGGTAAGTGGTTCGCAACAGCTAATAAATAGTTGTAATCAAAGCCGATCATACCTGTCATCATGTATCCATAGACAACAAGTCCTAAGATACCAATCAACATGATCAAACCAGCGATTTGAGTATATAAGAAGAATTTGGTAGCAGCGTAAACACGTGAACGACCATTCGACCCCTTATGACCCCATAACGCAATCAAGAAGTAGATTGGTACAAGCATCATCTCCCAGAAGAAGAAGAACAAGAATAAGTCAATCGCCAAGAATACACCGATTACCCCACCTAAACTCCAAAGGAGGTTTAAGTGGAAGAACCCAACATTCTTTTGGATCTCGCCCCATGAACAACCAACTGCAAGCACACCAAGTAATGCAGTGAGGAGCACCATAAGAAGAGATAAACCATCCACCGCTAAGTGAATGCTAATACCGAGAGTTTGAATCCAAGGAAGATGGAATTCTGCTGCCCAAGTTGGGACTTTACCGCCCAACTCGTAGCTATATGTACCGCTTTGCCAAAGTGCAATGCCCAAACCAAAGGTAATGAGCATACCGATTAAGGCAATCCAACGTGGTAGTTGTTGGTCGAATTTATCAACCAACCAACAAATAAAACCAGCAATGAAAGGAACTAAAATCAGTGCGGGTAAAATTAAATTGTTTTCCATTTTATTTCCCCACAACCTGAATAACGATCAAGATCATCAATAACACCACTACACCGAGTGACATGCTTGATGCGTATTCACGTAATGAACCTGTCTGACGTGAACTTGTAAAGCTATTTCCACCTTTCACGATTGCAGGAAGCACCAGCCATAAACCATCAACTGGATCACGACCTAAGATTTTAGCAATCAATAAATAAGGTTTTACAAATACGATGTCATACAAAGCATCAAAACCAAATGCTGTACGGCAGATATGTGCTAAACCAGAACCCAATGACGTTTGAGCAAAAGATTTAACCGCACCATAAGCAAAGGCAAATAAGAAAATACCAACTGCTAAACCAGCAAGTGCAATACCACTTGCTAAATGCTCAGCATGTGCAACAGCAGCTTCTAATGTTTCAGGAACAACAAAACTTGGAATACTTGCAGTCGTCAATAATTTTGCAACTGGCGCTTGAAGGAAATAGCCAATTCCTGTTGATAACACAGCAAGAATCGCAAGTGGTCCCCAATAAGTCACGCCATGAATCGCATGTGCATGCGTTTTCTCTTCGCCGAAGAATACCACCCAGATTAAACGGAAAGTATAGATAGACGTTAAGAATGCACCTGCAACACCAACCCAGTACAAAGTATTGTAAAGTGGAAGATTTGCAATTGTAGACTGTGCATATACGGCACCCAAGATCGCATCTTTAGAGAAGAAGCCAACAGTCACGATTGGAAGCGCGGCTAATGCACCACCACCGATCACAAAACACCAGAATACGAATGGAATCTTATGACGTAATCCACCCATTTTGAAAATGTTTTGTTCGTGATGACATGCCAAAATCACTGCACCTGAAGAAAGGAACAATAACGCTTTGAAGAATGCGTGAGCCAACATATGGAACAAACCAGCTTGATATGCTTCAGCACCCACAGCCATGAACATATAACCGAGCTGACTCATAGTTGAGTAGGCCAAGATACGTTTGATATCGGTTTGAACCAATGCCGCAAAACCAGCAACCAGTAAAGTTACAGCACCTGTAATCGAGATGAACTGCATTACTTCTGGTGCCATTTCCATCACAGAGAACATACGGCAGCATAAGTACACACCCGCTGTAACCATTGTTGCAGCATGGATCAATGCAGATACTGGTGTAGGACCAGCCATCGCATCAGCTAACCAAGTTTGTAATGGAATTTGCGCTGATTTCCCCGCCGCACCTAAGAACAACATCAATGCTGTCCAGATCGACAATGATGAGCTTTGCGTCATGACAGTTGCTGCATTTTCAACGATGTACTGTGTATTCAACGTACCAAATTGTTGATAGAGCAAGAACAATGCGATGAGTAAAAATACGTCACCCACACGTGTTACTGTAAATGCTTTGATTGCTGCCCAACCATTTGCAGGGTTAGAGTAGTAGAAACCAATCAATAGATATGAGCACAGACCAACACCTTCCCAACCTAAGAACAATAACGCTAAGTTATCGCCCAATACCAACAACAACATGCTGGCAACGAATAGGTTGAAATAAGAGAAGAAACGCGCATAACCTTCTTCACCACGCATATACCATGATGCGAAAATATGAATCAGGAAACCCACACCTGTGATCATGCCTGTCATGAGTAATGACAAACCATCCAAATGTAAACTGATACCTGGCTCAAAACCGCCAACACTGAACCAAGTCCAAAGGTGTTGAACAAACACTGCTTCGCCACTGTTGGTAAATGCAATACCCGCAATTAAAGCAAATAGAGCAGATAAACCAACTGAACCCACACCAATAATAGCGGCTACATTTTCAGAAAGTTTGTCACGCCCTGCCGCTAACAGGATAAAACCAATGAGCGGAAATAAAACGGTTAAATATAATGTACTCATCCGCGCATCTCACTAGCAGCATCCACATCCAAGTGATGGAAGCGATGATAAAACTGAAGGACGATCGCAAGACCGATACACGCCTCTGCAGCAGCAAGCGTCAGAATCAAGATGAACATGATTTGTCCATCTGGCTGCGCCCAAACGCTACCCGCTAAAACAAATGCTAACGCAGCAGCATTCATCATCACTTCGAGGCTCATAAGCATAAATAAAAAGTTACGTCGTACCATTACACCGTAAAAACCCAGTGCAAAAAGGATGGTCGCAACGATCAAACCATGTTCTAAAGGGATGTGTCCCATTATTCTTTATCCTCTTCTGCACCTGGTTCACGTTTGCCTAAGTGAAATGCTGCAACAAGTGCTGCAAGCAATAACATCGCGGCAACTTCTACCAATAATAGATAGTGAGTAAATAGTGCTTGGCCGACTGCTTTAGGCCCAACAATTTCTGTACCCATAGGTGCAGAAATTGTGGTGTATTCACCGCCTAGCATCCATACCAAAATCAAGCCTAAAATGAAGCTCAACATTGCTGGATAAGCCCAAGCATCCGAAGACAACCATTTGCTTTCTTGTTCAATCGTATCTTGTCCAAGATTCAACATCATGACAACGAAGACGAATAAGACCATGATCGCACCAGCATAAACAATGATCTCAAGCGCAGCCGCAAACGGCGCGCCCACGATCATGAAAATACCTGCAACAGCAAGAAGTGAAACGATCAAACTTAAAAGTGCATGCACAGGATTCGTATTGGTTACAACACGAACTGTTGAAACGATGGCCACGAGCGCCATCAAATAAAATGGCCACATCATGGTAATAAGCTCCGTACATCAACTGGTGCACTTTCTTTCTGTGCTTGACCTTTTTCTTTACCGCTAACCGCCATACCTGTTACACGGTAGAAGTTGTAGTCAGGATATTTACCCGGTCCAGAGATAAGTAAGTTTTCTTTCTCATAAACTAAGTCTTGACGTACATATTCACCAAGTTCGAAATCTGGTGTGAGCTGAATTGCAGTTGTTGGACATGCTTCTTCACACATACCGCAGAAAATGCAGCGTGAGAAGTTAATGCGGAAAAACTCTGGATACCAACGTCCATCTTCTTTTTCCGCTTTTTGTAATGAAATACAGCCAACTGGGCAAGCAACCGCACAAAGGTTACATGCCACGCAACGCTCTTCACCATCAGGATCACGCGTTAAGATAATGCGACCACGATAGCGTGGTGGAACAATTTGTTCAGCCGGTACTTCTGGATATAAAATCGTGTCACGTTTACGCGTTACATGGCTAAACACCATCCATAACGAACGAACAATCGATCCGAATCCAGCTAGAATTTTATACATTTTGTACTCCCTGCTGTCCTAGGCCTGATTCATCAGAATCACAGCACCAGTCACCAACAAGTTGACCAACGCCAATGGCAAACACACTTTCCAACCAAAGTTCATGACTTGATCATAACGAGGACGCATTAACGAACCACGCGCCAAGACAAACATCATTACAAAGAATGCTGTTTTAATCACGAACCAGAATACTGGTGGAACAAATGGAATTTCTAAGTTAAATGGTGCAAGCCATCCGCCGAAGAATAAAGTCACGATCAAAGCTGAGATCAAAACAACGTTGACGTATTCCGCAACGAAGAACATCCCCCACTTCATACCACCATATTCAACATGGTAACCTTCGGCCAACTCTTGCTCAGCTTCTGGTTGGTCAAATGGATGACGGTGAGTCACAGCAACACCAGCAACCACGAAGATTAAGAAACCTAAGAATTGCGGAACGATGAACCACATATCACGTTGTGCTTCAACGATTTCACGAAGGTTAAATGAACCTGCGATTGCAACCACACCCATCAACGAGATACCCAAGAACACTTCATAAGAAATGGTTTGAGCAGCCGAACGAAGACCACCGAGTAATGAGTATTTGTTGTTTGAAGACCAACCACCAAATAACACCGCATAGACTGCGATACCCGCCATTGCCATAAAGAACAATAGGCCGATACTCATATCAGCAACACCTAGTGTAGGACTCACTGGGATGACCATGAATGAGAGTACAGCAGTTGCCATCGCAACTGCTGGTGCTAAACGGAAAGTGAGCTTGTCAGCAAACTTTGGTGTCCAGTCTTCTTTAAACATGATCTTGAGCATGTCGGCAACGATCTGGAACATACCACCCGGACCAACACGGTTCGGACCGTAACGGTCTTGCCATAATGCTAACAGACGACGCTCAATGAATGACATCAAAGCAGCAACCAAAACCACCACAAGCAAGATCACAATGGCTTGAATCACTGAATAAGCAATTGGCCAATTTTCAGCCCAAAGTGGCGTTTGACGTATAATTTCTTGATTCATGAATTACACTCCTACCGCCACAGACACTGGCTCTGCCAATGAAACTGTTGGTGCTAAACCAATTGGATAACCAATATAGCCTGTTGGTAAATATTCAATCACTTGCACAGGTAAACTGATGCTAGTTTCGCCCGCTTGAACTGTAATTCGTTGACCATCTTGAACATTTAAACGTGTCGCATCTTGTTCACCCACCGCAAACATCGCTTCAGGAATACGAGATTCCATCGCAGGTGTTTTAATGGTGAATTCGCCAGAACCAAAAATATGGTGCATTGGTACAAGACGGAAGCTTTCAGGATTCACAACAACAGCCGACGGTGCTACATAGCTACGTGCAGGACGTTTTGCTAAGCGATCAAATAGACGTACACCTGAATCACCACCTTTTAAGTGACCACCCACCTCATCTTGGTATTTGTTCCAAGCTTGAGGAGAGTTCCAACCCGCAGACCATGCGAATGGTACTAATGAAGATGCTGTCTGATTACCCACATAACCTTCCATAGAGAACGTTAATGCTGAATCTGGATCAGTCGGTTGTTTTGGTTCATGAATCGATAAAGGCGCACGAATTGCTGTACGACCAGAATAACGGCGTGGTTCACGTGCAATTTTCAAACCGTGAATACGATAGCCAGCATCTGGAGCAACATCTTCAATTGCAGCAAGCACAGGAACATTTTTCACGATGTCTTCAATGACATCGTCCAACAATGTCCAATCGACTGCTTTGCCTTTAAGACCCGTCTCAACGGCATGTAACCAGCGCCATGATTCTTTGATCGCATATTCAGGCTTGTAATAGCTTGGGTCATACACTTGATAGAAACGTTGCGCACGACCTTCTTGGCTCACAACAGTACCATCACCTTCAGCAAAGCTTGCAGCAGAAAGTACGATATCAGCAAGTTTCAAAGTCTCAGTTTCACTATGATCCAAAACGATCACAGTTTGAGCTTTATCAAATGCAGCTTGAACTTGAGCAACTGGCAAACGACGCGTTAAGTCATTTTCTACAACAACGACTGCATCATAATCTAGTGCAAAAGCTTGTTCTAGGCTTAAACCACCGAACAATGCCAAGCCCATTGTGTTCACTTCAGGAACAGTCAATGACAAGCCCGCATTTTCACCTAGATTCTGTGCAACTTGTGCAGCTGCTTCCATAATCGCTGGATCTTGTAAGCTTGTACCAGAGATAATCAATGGCTTTTTCGCTGCTTTCAACGTATCCGCAATGGTTTGAGCAAATGCTTTTGCATCATCAGCTAGGCCAGCAAGTGACTCACCTTTAACCGCAGCAGCAACAGCAAAACCTAAACGTGCAATATCGTTTGGCGATGCGACGACTTCACCCGTTGCTACATCTGCTAAACGAGTTTGCGTAGCCGCAAGGATATAAATTGGAGATTTTGCATCTTGACCAATACGTTGTACAGGTTCAGCTAACCAGTCTGGCGTACGTGTTGCAGCCGCCATTTCTTTGGCTTTATTTTTCGCCGCTTGACGTACTGACAAAGCCATACGTGGTGCAGTTTGCGTTAAGTCTTCACCTAAGATCAATACCGCATCATAGCTTTCAATTTCACGCATGTTCGGGTTATAAATACCCTGCGTTTGCATGATTGATGCAGCTAGCTCAGCCAAGTTCTGCTCTTTTTGAGACATCCCTGTTGAGTAGTTGTCTTGTCCAACCAATTCGCGAAGTGCGTAGTTTGATTCCAAGCTTGCTCGTGGAGAGCCAATACCTAGCACTTTTTTGCCTTGAAGCTGTGCAATCACTTGATCAAGTGCTTGATCCACAGTCACAGTAGCAACAGTTTCACCATTACGGAATTGTGGTTGACGTGGACGATCTTCACGGTTGACATAACCCACACCGAAACGACCTTTATCACAAAGGAAGTATTGGTTTACAGAGCCATTGAAACGGTTTTCAACACGACGGATTTCACCATAGCGTTCACCCGGAGAGATGTTACAACCAGAAGAACAACCATGACATACGCTTGGTGCATATTGCATATCCCACTTACGGTTATAACGTGCTGAATGTGTTTTATCCGTGAATACACCTGTTGGGCAAACTTCAGTCAAGTTACCAGAGAATTCAGATTCTAAAGTACCTGATTCTGGACGACCAAAGTAAACACGTGAAGCATTGGCATATACACCAAAGTCCGTGCCACCCGCATAGTCTTTGTAGTAACGCACACAACGATAACAAGCGATACAACGGTTCATCTCATGCGCAATGAACGAACCTAACTCTTGGTTATAGTGAGTACGCTTCGTAAAGCGATAGCGACGACGGTCGTGCTGAGTCATTACCGTCATATCTTGTAAATGACAGTGACCACCTTCTTCACACACTGGACAGTCATGTGGGTGATTCGTCATCAAGAATTCAACGATCGACGCACGGAAATCCGTTGCTTCTTTGTCTTCAATCGAGATATAGGTATTGTCAGCAGCGGGTGTCATACATGACATCACCAAACGTCCACGTGTGTCCTCAGGATTTGCATACTGAGTCACCGCACATTGACGACAAGAACCAACAGAACCTAAGGATGGGTGCCAACAAAAATACGGGATGTCGATGCCAAGGCTAAGACATGCTTGTAGCAAGTTTTCTGTGCCGTTGACTTCATACGATTTTCCATCGACATGAATTGTAGCCATAGTCGAATTCCTTAAGCTTGTTCTACGTCTAGAGCTGGAGCATGGGTTTTAACCTTTGCCTCAAACTCGCTACGGAAATATTTAAGTGCGCCCATAAGCGGCTCCATCGCACCTGGTGCGTGAGCACAGAAAGTTTTACCGATCCATAATTTACGAGTCAGTTCTTGTAAATGGTCGATATCTTCTTTCTTACCTTCGCCTGTTTCGAGTGCTTTAAGCGCTTTCACTGCCCAAGGTAAACCATCACGGCATGGTGTACAGAAACCACAAGATTCACGCGCAAAGAATTCTTCTAAATTACGTGTAGCAGAAACCATACATTGAGTTTCATCAACAACCATCAACAAACACGTACCTAGACGTGAACCTGCTTTCATGATGCTTTCAGCATCCATAGGCAAGTCAATATGTTCAGCCGCTAAGAAATCTGTTGATGCACCACCCGGTAACCATGCTTTCAACGTTAAACCGTCACGCATACCGCCCGCATGATCTTCAATCACTTCGCGCGCAGTTGTACCAAAAGGTAGTTCCCAAAGTCCTGGGAATTTTACTTTGCCAGAAGCACCGTAAATCTTAGTACCTGGGTCTTTAGATTTATGTGCTGATAAGTTGATGTACCACTCTGGACCACGCAACATAATTGCAGGCAAGTTATTGTAGGTCTCAACGTTGTTTACAATCGTTGGGCGACCCCATGCCCCTGCAACTTGCGGGAATGGTGGCTTAGTACGCGGGTTCGCACGACGGCCTTCCAATGAGTTGATCAATGCCGTTTCTTCACCACAGATATAACGACCAGCACCTGTGTGAACATGCATATCAAAGTTCCAGCCTGTTCCAAGGATGTTGTCACCCAAGTAACCTTTGGCACGGATTTGCTCTAATGCTTCATTTAAGTATTGAGCAGCTTCAACATATTCACCACGGATAAAGATATAACCTTGAGTTGCCTCTAAGGTATAACCTGCAATCAGCATGCCTTCGATCAATTGATGAGGAAGTTTTTCCATCAACAAACGGTCTTTAAAAGTACCTGGTTCCATTTCATCGGCATTACAGATCAAATAGCGTGGACCACCATCATTTGGTGCCATCAATGACCATTTAATCCCTGCTGGGAAGCCTGCACCACCACGACCTTTGACCGTTGCAGCTTTAATGACTTCAAGCACGTCTTTTGGTGGCATGCTTAGGGCTTTTTTAAAGCCAGCATAACCTTCAAGTGCTTCGTAGTCATCAGCAGCGCGAACGTGTTCTTGTTTGCTCAAACGCCAAGTCAGCGGATGAGTTTCTGGATTACCGTCGCCATAAATTGGTTTTGGTTCAGTATTCATACATACTTCTCCAATAACTGTTTAACTGATGATACGTCTACAAGACCATGCGTATCCTCATCAATCATTAATGTTGGACCTTTGTCACAGTTGCCTAGACAGCAAATTGGGAGCAAGGTAAAACGACCATCTGCTGTGGTTTGTCCATACTGGATACCCAACTCACGCTGAAATGCTTCAGCTAAAGTTTCTGCACCCATCAAGAAGCATGCAATTGAGTCACACAATAGAATTACATGGCGGCCAACTGGTTGACGGTAGATACGGTTATAGAAGGTTGCAACACCTTCAAGATCCGCCACGCTCATAGTCAACAACTGCGCAATTGCATTCATTTGTGCATCATCTACCCAACCATTACGGCGTTGTACACACTTCAATGCATCCAAAGAGGCTGCGCGTGGGTACGGATAGTGACCAATGTGATGTTCAATTTCATGAATTTCGTCAGCAGTCAAAATTCCTTCAACATTCACACGTGGTTTTTTATCAGTCAAAATCATCATAATCGTTTACCCCTAGCGATCCACGTCAGCCATAACCACGTCAATGGTTGCTAAGTAAATGATCAAATCAGATACCAAGCTGCCGTTAATCACGGAAGGAATTTGCTGTAAGTGTGTGAACGTTGGTGTACGAATACGGGTACGATAGCTCATTGTTGACTTATCTGATGTGAGGTAATAGGTACTTGCACCCTTCACCACTTCAGTCATAAATGATGCTTCACCCGCAGGCATTACAGGGCCCCATGACACGCTTAAGAAGTGCGTAATCAAGGTTTCAATATCTTGTAATGTCTTATCTTTCGGTGGTGGAACTGCCAATGGATGATCCGCTTTATATGGACCAGAAGGCATATTATCCAAACACTGCTGAATGATTTTTAATGATTCAGTAATTTCACGGAAGTGAACCAAGACACGAGCATAAGCATCGCCTTCATATTCCACTGGAATATCAAAGTCGAAGTTTTCATAGCCACTGTATGGACGATATTTACGAACATCAAAATCAATACCTGTCGCACGTAAACCAGTACCTGTAATACCCCATGCCAACGCAGATTTTGCATCGTATTGCGCAACATTGCGGGTACGACCAATAAATACTGAGTTTTTAAGCGCAGCGGTATAGTACTCATTTAAGCGTTTCGGCATCCACTCCAACAGTTCCTTAACTAACTTTTGCCAGTTATTTGGAAGGTCGTGTGCTGTACCACCGATACGGAACCATGCTGGGTGCATACGGTAACCCGTAATCGCTTCAACGATGTCATAGACTTTTTGACGGTCAGCGAACATGTAGAATACAGGGGTCATACCACCCGCATCCTGAATTGCTGTACCACAGTAAAGTAAATGGTTGTTGATACGGAATAATTCGTTCAACATCACACGAATCACTTGTGCACGTTCAGGCACTTTAATCCCTGCAAGTTGCTCAACTGCCATAACGTATGGCATGTTTTGCGCACAACCACCAAGATAGTCGACACGATCCGTATAAGGAATGAATGAATGCCATGTTTGACGTTCAGCCATCTTTTCCACGCCACGGTGGTGATAGCCAATATCAGGCACACAGTCTTTAACTTCTTCGCCATCTAGCTGTAAAACGATACGGAACGCACCATGTGCAGATGGGTGGTTAGGACCTAAGTTCAAGAACATGAAGTCTTCGTCATCGTTCCCGCGTTTTAGACCCCAGTCTTCTGGCACAAAGCGTAAATGTTCTTGTTCGAAATCTTGCTTCGCTTGGTCTTGCATATACGGGGTATATTCTGTCGCACGCGCAGAATATTCTTTACGTAAAGGATGACCTTCCCAATAAGTTGGTAGCAAGATACGACGGAGCATTGGATGCCCTGCGAAATCAATACCGAACATATCGTATGCTTCACGTTCGTACCAGTTAGCATTTGGCCAAATATTGGTTGCAGTTGGAATGCTTAAATCATTTTCATTCAATGCAACTTTAATACGAATGTCACTATTACGCTCTAACGATAATAAGTGATAGAACACAGTGAAATCAGATGCTGGTAACCCGTCACGATGAACACGTAAACGCTCATCAACAGCAGACAAGTCAAACAACATCACATAAGGACGTTCCACTTTACGGAGGAACATGAGGACTTCTTGCACGCGTGCGCGCTCAACCCAGACTGTTGGAAACTCTTCAAAAGTCGCCTGCACGTAGAAATTCTCACCAAATTTGGTTTTGAGCTCTTCTACGATTGCAAATGCTGGGCGTGAATCAACTTGCGTTGATTCTGGCATAGCAATGTCAGTTTCAGCCATTGGCTTGGCTTCCTATTTAATACAAATTCTGGCAATTTTTTCGATGACCATATTCATCACGAATATGTCAAAAACTCATCGTTAAAATTATTTAATTTCATCCATAGAGCGTAGGTTTTTCACCGCAATACGATCAGCATTTTTACGATCACGTTCTGGCATCATCTTTGGCTTATACACAGGCTGAAGATCATCACCAATAACGGCTGAAAGTGGACGGCGCTCTAATTGAATTTGGTCTTGAAGTAACATCAATGCTTGGATTAATGCTTCTGGACGAGGTGGACAACCCGGGATGTACACATCAACAGGAATGATTTTGTCTACACCTTGAACCACAGAATAGATGTCGTACATACCACCAGAGTTAGCACAAGCACCCATTGAAATCACCCATTTAGGCTCAAGCATTTGTTCATACAAACGTTGAATTACAGGTGCCATTTTGACAAAGCAGGTTCCTGCAACGATCATCAAATCCGCTTGTCGTGGTGAAGCACGAATAACCTCAGCACCGAAACGTGACAAGTCATGTACGCCTGTTAATGTCGTTGCATACTCAACGTAGCAGCAAGATGTACCAAAGTTAAATGGCCACAAAGAGTTTTTACGCCCCCAGTTCACTGCTGTATGCAACACATCTTCAAGACGTGTCATCATCACGCTTTTATTAACTTCTTCCTCAAGAGGATCAGTTACGATTTGACGATCTTGTAATGGATATTGATCGGCATCCGGATTCGCACGGGTTAAAGTATATTTCATCCCGACTTACTCCTGTTCAGATGATGATGTAGTCGGTGTTTTAGATTTAACACGACCAGAAGACTGTGCTGGAATATGACCAGTAGGATCGACAACCAACTCTTCAATGTTATTGAATCGAGTAATGTCAGCAATATTCATATTTGGCGAACCGATATTCGTTTTAATACCAGCCGCTTTACGACGATCAGAAGGTGCCCAGTTCAGCGCGCCAGTTGAAAGTTCATAAATCAGACCAATTAATAAAACGAGAATAAAGACTGCAGCAGTTGCAAAACCAACCCAACCAACTTCACGTACTGAAGTTGCCCAGGCATAGAGATAGAGGGCTTCTAAATCGAAAACCACAAAGAAAATTGCAACTAAATAGAATTTGGCTGACAAGCGGATACGAGCACCGCCCGCACTAACTACACCTGATTCAAACTGCTCTTGCTTTGCACGTCCCCATGCTTTACCCCCTAGGAGTAAGGGAACAGTGAGCATAAAAACGCAAAGAAATGTAACGCCGATCACGAAGGCAATAATTGCCCAATCGTATGGAGTAATGGCACTCATGCGGGGATAACTCCTGGCAGGCCTATTTTTAACAAAGAATGTATGTATTGGCCTTCAAATACACCAAACACAAAATTAATCCCGCCAATTGTACCTGATTTCTAATTTCTCATGCTAGTTGAAGCGCTTTAGTCTTTCGGATGATTTTGTCCATAAATTTGTGGATATATCCAAGATCACTGTTAATTCGCCCCTAAAAATCGAATAATCAAATCAAATGCACAATATTGATCATTTTTTTCTTTATTCATGCATTAAAAACATTCTTATTTTATAGCCAATGTTCAAAAATCTGGCGCGATGAACTAAATCACTGCATTAATATAAATTTATGATGAAATTTTGAACAAAATTTATATAATAGCCAACCTTATCCACCCATAGAAATACGTCAGGATGTCACGAGCGAACCTTGCGTTAAAACCACAATCATTTTTCCAACTATTTGCACTCTTTACTGGGGTCATTCTGCTTTGCTGTCTGCTTGGGATTGCCACACGTCATCTCACTTTTCTTGCTTCATTTTGGCCAGCAAACTCTGTATTTCTTGGGTTATTAATTCGATTTCCACAAACCCGCCATCCAATTAGTTTTATCGGTGCTGCGGTAGGTTATCTTCTGGCAGATGCGTTACAAGGTACGCCTTTTTTATTAAATATATGCCTAAACTCGGCCAACTTGGTTTATGTCATCACCACACTAACACTTTATATAAAGTTTAATTCCTACATCCGTTCGATGCATCAAGGCTACTTTTATTTAACCTTATTTAGCTTTTGCTGTATTGGTGGTTTAGCAAGTTCGTTGTTTGCGGCAAGTACACTTCCATATATGAATACTCAATTTTCTTTAGGTTCATTTTGGATAGATTTTGGTTATTGGTTTACCGCTGAAATTCAAAACGCACTATTGCTTTTACCCGCAATCATCAGTGCGCCACGTTTTTCAGAATTCAAGCAACAACTTATTGAGTTTAAAACACAAACTGTTCAAGAAAGCCTCCCCCTATTTGCCGTTATTTTTTCTATTGCTGTAGGTTATTATGACAATGGCCCCGGCTCACTTCTTTACCCAATAGCTGCACTGATTTGGTGTGCACTTCGCTATCGTCATTTTTCAGTTGCTATTATCACTTCGATAAGCTGTGCTTTTGTGATTTACCATGTATCGCAAAACTATCTACTACTTTATCCAGAACAATATCTCAACAATACGATTTCCATTCGCCTTGGATTAATTATGATGACGATCGCTCCTTTGACCGTCTCCAGCATCAATATGGTTCGAAGCAAATTGATTCAAGAGCTACAACATACCATTGCTCATGATGAGTTAACGTCAAGCTTAACACGTCGCCAGTTTCTACAGTCTGTGCAACTCTTACAGCACCAAGCATCCAATGCTTCGCAAACCACTGCTTTTCTAATGCTAGATATTGATCACTTCAAACAAGTGAATGATAACTATGGCCATCAAGCAGGAGATCTCGCACTACAAAGTTGTGTGCAAAATATTCAAGCACTGTTAGCTCCAAATGATTTACTGGGACGATTAGGAGGTGAAGAGTTTGCAATATTTATTACCGATACAAATCCTGAAGCAGTTTATCAATGTGCTGAACGTATTCGTCAACAAGTCAGTAACACCCCTATTCAACTCGACAAAAAACAGCAGTTTTCTATTCAACTCAGTATCGGAATTTGCATTTGCACACCTGAAAATCAACATTCGATTGAGCAATTATTTAAACAAGCAGACGATGCGCTTTATCAAGCAAAACGACAAGGTCGTAACCAAGTCGTATTTTCGACATAATATGTTGCAATTCAGCTACATGGTTTAATTAACTTTATACACTGCTGGCCGAATAGATGAGTATTCTAAAAGAAGCAAACAAGGAGAAAAATATGCATCTAGAATACACACATGACTCAGATTATTTCTTTTTTTCACAGCTCTTGATGCGTCACGTTGAAAGTTATATCCGAAAACATCCTGATGCTGACAATGCGATTTTCGACTTAAGAGATATATACGAAGTTTTTAGAGAGGATTTTGCTGCGACAACGACAAATCTTGAAGGTATTCTGAATATTGCTGATGCGTATAAAGTAGAAACACTGAATGGTGACACGGCACTTATTGAAAAATATAAAATTGATATTAAGAACAATGCACTACTCATTGACTTTAATGCAGATGCGCTAAAAAACTTAAAGTCTGGCCATCCATTGATAGAACCAGACTCTTCGGTGCAAGAATAGTAAGCTTTTGATCAAAACCCCAATATTGGGGTTTTATTTTTTCACATGCTGTTTATAACGTTTTGCTGGCCATGTCATGATAAATCGAGCACCACCGAGGTTAGGACTTTGATCCACTTGGATTTCACCACCAAACCAATATGCAATTCGACTTACAATCGATAAACCTAGTCCATAACCGCCAGAAGCACGGGTTCGACTATCATCTAAACGTGCAAAGGCTTCAAAGATCCGCGCTCGCTCTTGCTCAGGAATCCCAGGACCATCATCTTCAACGCATACATAAGCCTTGCCATCAGCACGAATACCGCCACTAATGCGAACTTTATTGTCACAATAGCGCACCGCATTTCCAACGAGATTCTGCACAACACGATGCAGATAACGTCGCTCAGCATCAACTCGCAATGATAATGGCGGTGCAATCAACTCGATTTCTTTTTGAGTTTTCAATGCTTCCGTTTCCATCGCAACTTGATCAAGCACTTCCACCAAGACAATATCTTCAATATCAAGTGATGGTGTCCCTTGTTCTAGCTTGGCATAGGTCATGATTTCATCAATCAAAGTATTTAAAGCTTCAATGTCTTTATCAATCATATCGACTTGTTGAATACGATAACTATAGTCATCTTCCTCAGCCAACATTTCCATACCAAAACGAATACGGGCAACAGGTGTCCTTAACTCATGTGATACCGCACGCATTAATTCTCGTTGTGCTTCGATCAAACGCTGGATATGATCTGACATGTTGTTATAACTTGACGCCAAATTTGCCATTTCATCCGTACCCTCAATAGGTACACGCAATGAAAGATCTCCAGACTTCATTTTATTCAAGGCATAACGCACCTGACGAATCTTACGCTCAAGCGGTAAAATCAAACCATATACACCAAGACTCAATAAGAACAAGCTAAATAAGGTAATACCAGCTGAAAGTTGGAACGGCATCCAATTAAACATTGGAACTGGACCGAGTATCAGCACTTGGGCAGGATGATTTGGCATTGGTGAAACAATCGAGATCGTCGTACCACGCACAGTTGCACTATCTTTATATAGAAGCACACTTTGATCTTGACGCAGACGACCAATTTGCTCTGAATCTAAATTGATATCTCGAATATTTGCAATTTCAATTGGATAGTAGAAATGCTTTTTGATTTTGGCTAAATATTCTCGTTCTTGTCCCGGATAAAAAATCAAATAATCCAGCACAAAAATTGGCAGCGCCTTCATTTGACGCTCACCGATCTTATCTACTTTGATATAAATAAAATGCTCTGGATCATCTTTCAATCCAATAATGATATAACCAATACCATTATTTGCATCGTAGCGAACCACCGATTTTTGCTCAGCAATTCGTTTCTTCTCCGTACGAGAAAGTTCTACACGCTCAGCGCCAACATAATAGATCGGCAGTTCCAACAAATCAGAAGCATCTGAGATCCAATCTAATTTTTGTTGTTTTTCTGGCTGACGAGATACCCCCTCACTGATGACATAGGAAATACCATCTGTAAGAGACTCGCGATATTCTTGCGCTCTTTGGTAGTTAATGATTTGCACCAACAAATAACAAAATGCGGCAACCACAACAACCAATACCACCAACCCAGCATAAATACGCAAGAATATGCTGTTTTTAAGTACTCGACTCACCATAAGGTAAATAGTTCCAAGCTAATTTTGAATCACCCCTCACCTCCCACTGATCAAGGGAGGTAAGCTTTTCTTTGAAAAGTACGGCGTGATTAAAGCTCTGAAGAATGAGATTTACATCCCGTTGGTTTCTTTAACGAATAAATAACCTTTACTACGCACTGTTTTAATACGCTTTGGATTTTCTGGGTCGTCACCAATTTTTGGACGAATACGAGAAATACGAACATCGATTGAACGATCTTGACCATCGTATTCAATACCGCGTAAACGTTCAAAGATATCTTCACGAGATAAAATACGACCAGCGTTTGAAGCTAATAACCATAATAAGTCATATTCAGCACTTGTGAAGTCTACTAAATCGCCATTTAACGTTACTGAGCGACCACCGTTATCAATGACAAGATCGTCAAACTCGATACGCTGTGCAACTTCATCTTCTACAGTTTTGTCTGTACGACGCAATAATGCACGAATACGTGCGAGCAATACACGCGGTTGAACAGGCTTAGCAACATAGTCATCTGCACCCATTTCTAAACCAAGTACCTGATCCATATCTTCAGTACGTGCAGTAAGCATCAAGATCGGTTGGTGATAATGTGGACGAACTTCTCGACAAACGGTTAAACCATCTGCACCCGGTAACATCACGTCTAGCACCACTAAATCTGGTTGCTCACTAATAATGCGACGAATGGCACGATTACCATCAGTTTCAACCCCAACTTCTAAACCGTTACGGACCAAATACTCTTGTGTTAAGCGTGCTAAACGTTCGTCATCTTCAACGATCAAAATCTTCGGTAACTTTTCTTCTTGGCTCATTTGTTTGCCCCTACAATTGGAGAGAATCTATCTATAAAAATCTGACAGATACATTGGTTTATGATTTGCAATATACACACGTTTACATTGTAAACAAGTAGGCGTTCACCAAACTGATACACGCCTACATAGTTTTGTTATATTTTTATTAAAATTATGAATTTTAATATATTTTTCTGTTTTTACAGCTACTTTTAAATAGGATGAATATTGAGTATAAATTTTGTACCAGTATTAAACAATTTGTTTCTTATCTATCCAAAAATAATTTAAGTGTTTGTTTTTTGAGTTATCCACAGAGTTATCTATAAGCCTTTTTTAACTGCTTTGATATGCTATGTGCCTGTGAATTCAGCAGTTAAGACATGAAAAAAACTTTACCAAAATGTCAAGGATTGATCTGCTGCCAAAAATCCCGTATCTTGTGTTGAAAATAAACTTTAACCACTAAGTATTGTGTTTATCCCTCAAACATCGTGGCATACTTTTTGCTCGATTCAAACGGTCCATGAACATAAAAATAGATGATAATGGAGCTATGCTGACATGAGCATCATCACTTCTACTCCTGGCCAACTTCAGGTCATTAAGCGCACCGGTGAGATTGCGACATTTAATGCCGAGAAAATTTCTGTTGCGATTGGGAAAGCATTTTTAGCCGTTGAAGGTCAACAAGGTACTGACTCTAGTCGTATCCATGACCGTATCTCTCAACTCACAGAGAGGGTTATGAACACTTTCAACCGCCGTTTACCTTCTGGCGGTACGATTCATATTGAAGAAATTCAAGATCAAGTTGAGTTAGCGCTGATGCGTACTGGCGAACAAAAAGTTGCTCGTGCATACGTCATTTATCGTGAACAACGTGCATCTGCTCGTCAGCAAGCAGGCGCAAACCACCATCCAACATTACAAATCACTGACAGCAATGGCCAGCTCCAGCCATTAGATCTTGATGCGTTGACTGCAACCATCCAGACTGCAAGTGAAGGTTTGGAAGGTATTGATGTTCAAGCGATCGTTGATGAGACCGTTAAAAACTTATATAACGGCGTAAAAGAAAGCGATATCGCGACGACCATGATGATGGCGACCCGTACGCGTATCGAACAAGAGCCAAACTATACTTATGTGACTGCACGTTTATTATCAAATGAATTGGTGAGCACAGGTCTTGAGTTCTTAGGTCTACCTTCAGATACACTTGAAGGTAATGCTTTAGAAACTTTCTTAAAGAAAGGTATCGAGCTTGATTTACTTTCAGAAGATTTGCTGAATTTCGACCTTGCTAAATTAGCAGCTGCGATCAAACCAGAACGCTCAAACCAGTTTACCTATTTAGGTCTACAAACTTTATTTGACCGTTACTTCATCCATTCAAATGGCGTGCGTTTTGAATTACCACAATTATTCTTTATGCGTGTCTCAATGGGTCTTGCGCTCAATGAAGAAAATAAAGAAGACCGTGCAATCGAATTCTATGACTTATTGTCTAGCTTCGACTATATGGCTTCTACGCCTACCCTGTTTAACTCAGGTACATTACGCCCACAATTATCAAGCTGTTATTTAACAACTATTGGTGATGACCTGTATGACATTTACGGTGCAATGCGTGATAACGCAATGCTATCAAAATGGGCAGGCGGTTTAGGAAATGACTGGACACCTGTTCGTGCGTTGAACTCTTATATCAAAGGCACAAACGGCAAGTCTCAAGGTGTTGTTCCATTCCTTAAAGTTGCCAATGATACAGCTGTTGCGGTAAACCAAGGTGGTAAGCGTAAAGGTGCAGTATGTGCATACTTAGAAACTTGGCACTTAGACGTTGAAGAATTCCTAGAGCTGCGTAAAAACACGGGTGATGACCGTCGTCGTACACACGATATGAATACTGCAAACTGGGTTCCAGACTTATTCATGCAACGTGTGTTTGAAGATGCTGAGTGGACATTATTCACGCCTTCAGAAGTACCTGATCTTCACGATCTAACTGGTGCTGAGTTTGCTGAGCGCTATACACACTATGAAGCTGTAGCAAAAGAACAAAACATGCTACATAAGAAAGTACGTGCAAAAGATTTATGGCGCAAAATGCTTTCAATGTTGTTTGAAACTGGTCATCCATGGATCACATTCAAAGACGTATGTAACTTGCGTTCACCACAACAACACGTTGGTGTAGTTCATTCATCGAACTTGTGTACAGAAATCACTTTAAATACAAACCAAGATGAAATCGCGGTATGTAACTTAGGTTCGATCAACCTTGTACAACACGTTCAAGGTGGTGTGTTAGATCGTGAGAAATTAGCTCGCACGATTAAAACAGCAGTACGTATGCTCGATAACGTCATCGACATTAACTACTATGCTGTACCACAAGCGAAAAACTCAAACATGAAACACCGCCCAGTGGGTATGGGTATCATGGGCTTCCAAGATGCACTTTATGAAATGGGCATCGCTTATGGTTCAGATGCAGCTGTTGATTTCGCTGACGAATCGATGGAAGTGATTAGCTATTACGCAATCGAAACTTCAAGCAACCTTGCGATCGAACGTGGTTCTTATTCAACATTCAAAGGTTCATTGTGGGATCAAGGGATTCTTCCAATCGACTCTTTAGAGCTTGTTGCAAAATCTCGTCCAGAGCGCATGTTTGAAGTTGACCGTACACAACGTTTGGACTGGGACAGCTTACGTTCTAAAGTTCAAAAAGATGGTATGCGTAACTCAAATGTGATGGCAATTGCACCTACAGCAACTATTTCAAACATTTGTGGTGTGTCTCAATCTATTGAGCCAACATTCCAAAACTTATATGTGAAATCGAACCTTTCTGGTGAGTTCACTGTGATCAACCCTTATCTTGTTCGTGCATTAAAAGAACGTGGTCTTTGGGACACAGTGATGGTGAATGACCTAAAACACTTCGAAGGCTCAGTACAAAAGATCGCGCGTATTCCTGAAGAATTAAAAGCAATCTTTGCAACTGCGTTTGAAGTGGATACGCGTTGGATCGTAGATGCTGCTTCACGTCGTCAGAAGTGGATCGACCAAGCACAGTCGCTTAACCTTTACATCGCTGGTGCAAATGGTAAGAAACTTGACATCACGTATAAGATGGCATGGTTACGTGGTCTTAAAACGACTTACTACCTCCGAGCTTTGGGTGCGACATCTGCTGAGAAATCAACAATCAATACGGGTGCATTAAATGCTGTTAAACCAGCATCTGTTGAAGCACCTGTGGTTGCAGCTCAAGCAGTTGAAGACAAAAAACCAGAAGTTCAAGCTGAAGAAGATGGTTTTACTACAGCGGCTCCAGTACCAATGGCATGTTCAATCGACAATCCAGATTGTGAAGCTTGTCAGTAAATAAAATATTTAGTTGTGGTTATACAAGATAATCACAACTATTTTTAAATCATGCATCTTCTACAGCATAATTTAAAATTTTAGACATAAAAAAAGGGAATCCTTCTACAGATCCCCTCTTTAGTCTAAGAAGCGAGTTCTTCGACATATTGCTTCGCTAAAAGCAGGTGAATAATCGCCTGATCTTGCAATATCGTCAAGGACTTTTAAGTAAAAAACTGTCCAAACAATATGCGAGGCAAGCGAAATGACAGTATATTCGGTAAGTTACGATCTAAATAAATCAGGTCAAAAGTATGATGAATTAATCAAAGAAATAAAAAGCTTTGATGGATGGTGTCATGCTATGGATTCATATTGGTTTGTTTGTTCCAGTCAATCAGCAGCCCAAGTCTACGAACGACTTAGAAAGCATACTGATGACAATGATGATCTTTTTGTCATGCAAACATCAAAAGAATGTCAAGGATGGTTATCAAAAACTGTCTGGGAATGGATAAACAAACATATATAATATTATTAGGAAAAGCCCATGCTCCATATGACTCATAACTACATGTTAGCACTCGCGGTTTTGGTCTTTTCCTTTGTTTTCTTTTATATACCAATGGTTTATGCATTTATTACCATTCGCAATCAACAACGTAGACAAAACAAATAATTTTAAAATTAATGAATTATTTCTTTTGGTTATGGATAAGAAATTACTCTTTAAATATCCAAAATGAGAAAGGGAAACACCGCGTCAACGATGCTTCCCTTTTCCCAAAAGACAATTAGGTTATCTTTTGGGCGATGACTATTCTTACGAAACAGCTAGGGAATATTCTGAACTAGTTTACAGCCATCGTCAATTTTACCTCTTTTTAAATCCACCTAATGAGGATAAATCATGGTTACAAAAGTTGGCAGAGATGCCCGTACAGGACAATTTATTACCGTTAATGAAGCTGAAAGAAGACCATCAACAACCACTGTTGAAACATTACCTTCGACAAAGCCTTCTAACACATTCCAAGTTAGACGAGATGCTCGTACTGGGCAATTCATTACTGTTAATGAAGCTCGTCGTCGTCCAAGCACAACGGTTGTTGAAAATATCCCCAAATAGTTTTCTTTAAAAAAGGAAAAAACCTCGATTTCTATCGGGGTTTTTGTGCTAAAAAATTAAAAGTAAATAATTAATTTTATTGAAATTTTCAATAAAAAAACAAATAAATAAAACCCCCAAAAAAACAGATAAATATATTAAATCTAATTTTATTTTATCAAACTAAGGACTTTCTTCCCTATCAAAATTTCAATATCAAAACTACAATAGAGGAAGTTTTAAAGCATATAAGTTCCACAATCTTTCTGTTTTTTCATTAAGGGTTAATGTGGAATCATAATTATTGAGGAAACCATATGTCTATCCTTAGTTGGGACGATTTTGAAGATGATTCGCAAAAACCGACTACACCTGAACACAAGTCTACGTCCCTCGACTCGCAAAAAACGGTTAATACGCAGGTGGTATCTGATGCAGAGCCATCATCGCCGCGTGTGGCAGCTGCACAACCCGCTGGAACCGATTCCGTGCGATCAACAAATCCAACCAATTCGTTGGCTCGAGCATCTGAAGCCTTAGAACATTTAGATGTTGCACCTGGTTTAGAAGAACTCGAAATGGGCGCACAGCGTGTTCAAGTTGATGATAAAGCAATGATCAACTGTCGTGCGGACTTGAACCAACTTGTTCCATTTAAATACGAGTGGGCTTGGCAGAAATACCTAGACGGATGTGCAAACCACTGGATGCCACAAGAAGTCAACATGAACCACGATATCGCACTTTGGAAGTCTGAAAATGGCTTAACCGAAGATGAGCGTACGATCATCATGCGTTCTTTAGGTTTCTTCTCGACTGCGGACTCGTTAGTTGCAAACAACTTGGTATTGGCTATTTACCGCCATATTACGAATCCTGAATGTCGTCAGTACATCTTGCGTCAAGCATTTGAAGAAGCGATTCACACACATGCTTACCAATACTGTATCGAATCTTTGGGCATGGACGAAGGCGAAGTCTTCAACATGTATCGTGAAGTTCCATCTGTTGCGCGTAAAGCAGCTTGGGGCTTGAAATATACACAGTCTTTGAGTGATCCAACTTTCCACACAGGCACGCCTGAGAACGATCAAATTTTACTTCGTAACTTGATCGCGTTCTATTGTGTACTTGAAGGTATCTTCTTCTACTGTGGTTTTACTCAAATCTTGAGTATGGGTCGCCGTAACAAGATGAATGGTGTTGCTGAGCAATTCCAATACATCTTACGTGATGAATCAATGCACTTGAACTTTGGTATCGACATGATCAACCAGATCAAGATCGAGAACCCTCACTTGTGGACAGCGACTTTCCAACAAGAAGTGATTCAAATGATTCTTGAAGGTACAATGCTTGAGATCGAATATGCACGCGATACAATGCCGCGTGGCGTATTGGGTATGAATGCAAGCATGATGGAAGAATACTTGAAGTTCATCTGTAACCGTCGCTTGTCTCAGCTTGGTTTACCAGAGCAATTTGCTGGTGTAACAAACCCATTTGCATGGATGTCTGAGATGATGGACTTGCGTAAAGAGAAGAATTTCTT
>NZ_DJLC01000106.1:0-43442 GCF_002434875.1 Acinetobacter sp. UBA6526
TCAGCAACTGCTTTTTGATATTGGGTTTGATTAATATAACCAAGCTGCAACATACGACCTAAAATCCAATTACGACGTTCAAGTGCTCGTTCAGGATTTACAACAGGATTATACTTTGATGGTGCTTTAGGCAATCCAGCGATCATTGCCATTTGTGCTGTTGTTAGTTCATTTATATTTTTGTTGTAGTAGATTCGAGCTGCTGCTGCGATACCGTAAGCATTTTTTCCTAAGAAAATTTTATTGACATAAGCTGTTAGAATTTCTTGTTTTGTTAGGTTTTGTTCAATTTTTCGTGCAAGGAAAACCTCTGTTAGTTTGCGTCTTAATGTACGGTCTGGGCTTAAATAATAGTTCTTCGCAACTTGCATGGTGATCGTTGAGCCACCAGTTTGGACATCGGATCCAGTAATTGATTCAGTGACTGCGCGACCAAGACCTTTGAAGCTAATGCCATTATGCTCAAAAAAGGAAGAGTCTTCCGCTGCTAGAAATGCATGGATAAATGTTGGGGGAATTTGCTCATACTTTACTGGTATTGATAGTTTGCCACCATATTCCGCGATTAACTTATTATCAGCTGTATAGACTTGCAATGGTTTTAGTAATGGCGCTTTTTTTAGAGAACTCATATCTGGCAAAGATGGTGCAAGATAGAGATACATGCCATAAAATCCCATTGGAAGTGAGACTAAGATAATAATAAGCATCAAAAAAAATGGGCGAACAATGCCAGAACTGGATAGCTTTTTCATAATAAGTAAGTTTTAATAAGAGCGAATGGCAAACTAATTGTGGTCAGTATATCCTTTAGACATGCGGATTGTTAGATGAGTTATTGTATCCGTATAAATTAAAGACCAAAACAAATTAGTATGTTGTATTTTTGGGGATAAAAAAATAAATAGGAAAGTACTGTGCTCAGGTTATATCGTAAACCAAATAAGGGGTTAGTAGGGGTCGATATTAGTTCGACAACTGTTAAGTTATTGGAGCTCTCTGTAAAGAACGGTAGATATTGGGTTGAAAGTTATGCGTTGATGCCGCTGCCAGAAAACAGTGTCGTCGAAAAAAGCATTCTTAATCCTGAAGCAGTTGGTGATGCCCTTGAGCGTGTTGTCAATTTAGCGAACCCTCACACTACCAATGTGGCAATCGCAGTTCCAACATCAATGGTGATTAATAAGATCATTGAGATGGATGCTGATATGTCAGATGAAGAGCGTGAAGTGCAAATTCGTATGGATGCTGAACAGTACATTCCGTTTCCATTAGATGAGGTGAGCCTTGATTTTGAGGTTCTGCCTGATAAATTGCCAAATCCCAATCGCGTTAACGTCCTATTAGTTGCTACCCGAACAGAAAATGTTGACACGCGTGTCGAAGTTCTTGAACTTGCGAACTTAACAGCAA
The DNA here is from genome assembly GCF_002434875.1 of Acinetobacter sp. UBA6526. Taxonomy (NCBI): domain Bacteria; kingdom Pseudomonadati; phylum Pseudomonadota; class Gammaproteobacteria; order Moraxellales; family Moraxellaceae; genus Acinetobacter; species Acinetobacter sp. UBA6526. The sequence continues at coordinate 1,414 of NZ_DJLC01000106.1, forward strand.
AAATTGCTGAAGTTGAAAGTTATGCAATGGAACGAGCTTTTAGTGTGTTTTCTGATACGCTTCCAATGGGCGCGAATACTGTCGGCATTCTAGATATTGGTCATACCATGACAACTTTATCTGTGATGCAAAAAGGTAAAATCATTTATACGCGTGAGCAAGTATTTGGTGGTCGCCAGCTTACCCAAGATGTGCAAAACCGCTACGGTTTATCATTTGAAGAAGCAGGTCGGGCAAAAAAAGAAAGATCGCTCCCAGATGATTATGACACTGAAGTTTTGGAACCTTTCCTTGATGCGGTTGTGCAGCAAGCTGCACGCTCACTGCAATTTTTCTTCTCATCATCGCAATTTAATGAAATTGATCATATTTTATTGGCTGGCGGTAATGCCAATATTCCTGGCTTAGCGAAGCTATTGCAACAAAAACTAGGTTATCGCGTTACGATTGCTAACCCATTCCTACAAATGGGCTTTTCTCCCCAAATTGACATTAAAAAAATAGAAAATGATGCTTCCTCTTTGATGGTGGCATGTGGTCTAGCATTGAGGAGTTTTGATTAATGGCAAAGATTAACTTACTCCCTTGGCGTGATGAGCTAAGAGAACAAAGAAAGAAACAGTTTGTCGCTTTGTGTGTTGGTGTTGCTGCTTTAGGTGTGGCATCAATATTTTCAGGTTGGGTTTACTTTGATCAAAAACTGGATGATCAAGAGCAAGCGAATCAATTAATTGTAAGTACCAATCAAAATCTAGATACTCAGTTAAAATCATTAGAAGGTTTGCAAGAACGACGTAATGCAATTATTGAACGTATGAAGCTGATTCAAGGATTGCAAGGTCAGCGTCCTGTAACTGTGCGATTGGTAGATGAACTGGTTCGGGTTACGCCACCTACGATGTATTTAACCAAGTTCACAAGAACGGGTGATAAATTCACGATTGAAGGAAAAGCGGAAAGTCCAAATACAGTTGCTGAATTGCTGCGTAATTTGGAAGCATCCCCTTGGTATCGAAATGCATTTATGAATTCGTTCTTAGCGGCCGAAGAGAAAAAAGATAAAGCTGCTAGTTCTTTAGTTCCTCGAGTCGAGGAAAACTATGGAAGCTTTGTTGTAACAGTTGATTTAGGGGAGATTGGGGCGGTGACTGAAGTTGACCCATCAGCGGAAACAGCTGCTTCTGCAACGGCTGGAGGTGCACAATGAGTCAAGAAGAACTAAATGACCTCAATCAAGATGTTGTAGTCAAGAAAAAGAAAATGACAGTAGAGCAGTTCTTCCAACAATTTAACACGTTGGATATGAACAACTACGGCAGTTGGCCTCTGTCAGTTAAAATTACATGCTGGATTTTTGTTTTCTTGGCGGTGGTGGCGCTTGGTTATTTCGTCGTCATTAAATCTCAGCTTGAATCGATTGCAAATGCGCAAGCTAAAGAGCAAAGCTTATTAAACGAGTTTAGAGAGAAGGACTCGAAGTTAAGAAACTTGCAGCAATACCAAGCACAATTACAAGAAATGGAAGCGAATTTTAATCAACAGCTTGAACAGCTTCCAAAAGAAACAGAAATTCCAAGTTTGGTTGAAGATATTAACTTAACAGGCGTGAATTCTGGTCTGAAATTTAAAAATATCCGTTTAGAGAGTGAAGTTAAGCAAGAATTCTTTATTGAGCAACCAATAAGCATTGAGGCAACGGGTGATTATCATGCATTTGGCGCGTTCGTTACGGGGATTGCTGCGTTACCTCGAATCGTAACGCTACATGATTTTGTTGTAGAAGCTAAACCTGATACACAAAAGAAATCAGATATTCCTGTGATTAATTACTCAGTTAAAGCAAAAACATATCGTTATATTGGGGCAGATGATCAAGCTGGTACGGACACGGTTTCTCCAGCAACTCAACCAGCTGCTAATGCTCAAGGAGGGAAGTAATAATGAATAAAACAACATTATTACTCGGCGTATTATCGCTGCTTGGTTTGTCTGGTTGTGATTCTCGTATTGACGCTGTAAATCAACAGATGGCTGCTATTCGTAATGAAGCTCCACTACCGATTGAACCAGCACCTATTTTTACACCAGTACCTTTATTTAATTATTCAGCACACCAATTAAAAAGTCCATTTATGCCAAGTTCTTTGGCTGCGGAATTAAGAATCATGGCGGGTAAACGTGTTTATCCAAACTTTAATCGTCAACCACAACCTTTAGAGAGCTATGCACTAGAGTCTCTGAATATGAAAGGTAGTATGCGTGGGAAAAGTAATGAGACGATTGCTTTGATTCAAACACCAGATGGGCAGGTAGAGCGTGTGCAAGTTGGAAGTTACTTGGGTGTAAATCAAGGACGAATTGTTAAAATCAGCCCGACACAGATTGATTTGGTGGAAATTGTACCTGATGGGCGAGAAGGGTATGTTGAAAGACCTAGAACTCTCGTTTTAATTGGGCTAGCACCGTAAGATTAAGGGAATAAAAATGAAAAAACAGTTTAAAGATTCTTTATTTGGGGAAGCGAAGACCATGAATCGTGCATTCCGACAATTTTCTATGGCTGCTATTACTATAGCGGTAATGCAGGCTGCTTCAGCTCAGGTAGCGATGACGAACATTGTACCGATGAGTTTGGCTGAGCAAGGTACTGAGATTCGAATCATGTTTAATGGTTTACCACCTCAGCCACAAGCATATCAACTTGAGCAGCCAGGTCGATTAATTCTAGATTTCGATAAAGCTCAACAAACATTGAAAAGAACCTCTATTCCAGTGTCTACGAATGAAGCAAATTCGATTGATGTAGCTTCTGATGATCAGCGTTCTCGTGTAATTGTAAATCTAAAAGATGCTGGTGCATTTACGACTCGTGTTGAAGGTAATACTTTTGTACTGAAAATTAATTCTGTACAACCTCAGACTAGTGCTGTAATGAAATCTTCAGTGAATCAGGTACAGCAAGGTGTATCAAATATTGGTTTTCAGCGTGGTAAAGATGGTGAAGGTTTAGTTGTTATTGATCTGCTGGGAAGTAATACGCCAGTTGATGTTCAACAACAAGGAAGTAAGATCGTTGTTCGGACAATGGGAAGTAAAATCCCGACTCATTTAGCGCGCCGCTTAAATACCAATGATTTTGCGACACCAGTTGCCAGTATTGACGCATATAATGATAAAGGTAATGGAATTATTAATATCCAGTCTGCAGGTAGCTATGAGTATATGGCATATCAAGCAGAAAATAAGCTGACGATTAGTCTTAAGCGCCCTCAAGATAACACACCGCAAAAAGCCAAAGCTCAGACCTATACGGGTAATAAAATTTCTTTGGACTTCCAAGATATTGAGGTCCGTCGAGTATTACAGCTGTTGGCAGACTTTACTGGAATCAATATGGTTGCTGCGGATACGGTGCAAGGAAACATTACTTTGCGTTTAAAGGATGTTCCATGGGATCAGGCGCTAGATATTGTACTGAAAACTAAAAATTTAGATAAGCGTCGCAATGGTAATGTGATTTGGATTGCGCCTATTCCTGAGTTGATTAAATCTGAGGAAGATGAGGCGAAAGCGATTGCTCAAAGCATTAAATTAGCGCCTATTCAGTCTGAATATATTAAATTAAGTTATGCAAAAGCTGCAGATATTTTAAAGTTAATAGAAGACTCAAGAGATGGGAAGGGCGCTGTTGCAAATCGTACAGCGAATTCTGATTCTCTTGCTTTAGAAAGTTTGTTGAGTTCAAGGGGGAGTGTTGTAGCTGATACACGAACGAATACTTTAATTGTCAATGATACGGCAGTTAATATTGATAAAATACGTAAAATGATTGATTTACTGGATGTTTCGGTTAAGCAAGTGATGATTGAAGCGCGCATTGTACGAGCAAGTACCGATTTCACAAAAGAGATGGGTGTGAAGTGGGGTATTTTATCACAAGGCATTACGAGTAATAATGATTTATTGGTTGGTGGTAGTGATACAACTTTATGGAATTTGCGAGAACCAACAAAGAATTCAGATACTGGTGGTTGGACGTATGAAATTGAACGGCCAGATAATCTGAATGTTGATTTGGGGGCTGTTACACCAGGTGCCAGTAGAATTGCCTTTGGTCTAATCAGTTTATCTGACTTTATGTTGGATTTAGAGCTTTCAGCAGTACAGGCTGATGGTTATGGTGAGGTAATTTCTACACCGAAAGTGATGACTGCTGATAAACAAGCGGCAAAAATTGAGTCAGGTACAAAAATCCCATATACCTCTTCGTCTGGCGGCGGAGCAAATGCAGTTCCTAAAACTGAATTTATTGACGCAACCTTAAGTTTGGATGTAACTCCTAGCATTACACCTGATGGTAAAGTAATGATGAAGTTGAATATCACTAAGGATGCACCTAGTACGCCAACACCTACTGGTCAATTAACGATTAGCAAAAACTCTATTGATACCAATGTATTAGTGGATAATGGCGAAACCGTTGTTTTAGGTGGGATTTTTGAGCAGGAAAATATTAGCTCTCAAACAAAAGTACCTTTCTTAGGCGATATTCCTTACATTGGTCGATTATTCCGTCGTGATCTTAAAACGGATAATAAGCGTGAACTGCTAATTTTTGTGACACCGAGAATTGTTAATGACACTTTGACAAGAAATCATTAATATATTTTCAATAATTGCAAATGAATATAGGTGGCGCGTTGCCAAGCAAAGCGTTTGAAACCCTACCAAATATATATTTGGTAGGGCCAATGGGGGCAGGAAAAACAACAGTTGGGCGACATCTAGCGGAATTGTTGGGTCGAGATTTTATTGATAGTGATCATGAAATCGAACGTAAGACTGGCGCTACAATTCCATGGATCTTTGAAAAAGAGGGAGAAGTTGGTTTTCGTTTGCGTGAGACCAATGTATTAAATGATCTAACGCATCGAACTTCTCTTGTTTTGGCCACTGGTGGTGGTGCAGTAACACAATTAGCAAATCGAGAATTCTTAAAACAGCGCGGCATAGTAGTTTATCTTTATACTCCTGTAGAGCTTCAATTACAGCGAACCTATCGCGATAAAAATCGCCCTTTATTACAAGTTGAAAACCCAGAACAAAAGCTACGAGATTTGTTAGCAACCAGAGATCCCTTATATCGGGAAATAGCACACCATGTTATTGAGACAAATCAAGGAGCGGCTAGGGATTTAGCGCAGCGTATTCTTCAGTTAATATTATCGAAACAAGTTAAGTAATTCATTTTTGGTTTTAATGTTATGCAAACGTTACATGTTGAGTTAGGTGATCGTCGTTACCCAATTTTTATTGGGAGTCGTTTAAATCCAAAAGAATTGCTAGATTCATATTTACATGGTCGGCAAGTTATGGTGGTTTCAAACACCACTGTGGCACCCTTATATTTACAACATTATGTGCAAGCTTTAACTGAATTAGATAAGCAAGTTGCGCAATGTATATTGCCTGATGGTGAGCAATTTAAAGATATACAGCATCTGAACTTAATTTTTGATGCACTTTTAGAATCGGGATTTAACCGCGATTGTACAGTTTTAGCTTTAGGTGGTGGTGTAATTGGAGATATGGCTGGGTTTGCATCGGCATGTTTTCAGCGTGGAGTTAATTTCGTACAGGTTCCTACAACATTATTGTCGCAAGTTGATTCGAGTGTCGGTGGAAAGACAGGTATTAATCATCCTTTAGGCAAGAATATGTTGGGTGCTTTTCAGCAACCGCAAGTTGTATTGGCTGATATGGCTCAAATAGATACCTTGCCAGATCGAGAGTTGTCAGCAGGTTTAGCAGAAGTGATTAAATACGCTTTACTTGCTGATGTTGATTTTTTGGTCTGGTTGGAACAAAACATAGATGCTTTAGTTGCGCGGGATGCAAATTTACTCGCAGAAGCAGTATATCGTTCATGTGCACATAAAGCGCGTATTGTGGCAAATGATGAAAAAGAGCAGGGCGAGCGAGCATTGTTAAATCTTGGTCATACCTTCGGTCATGCTATTGAATCTTATTTAGGATATGGCGTTTGGTTACATGGTGAGGCGGTTGCAACAGGCATGGTCATGGCTGCTGATTTATCTCATCGGTTAGGGTGGATTTCTGAGGATGATGTACAGCGTACAAAAAAAATCATTCAACGTGCAAATTTACCGATATCATGTCCAAAAATTCCTTTAGATGAATTTTTAGCTTATATGTCACATGATAAAAAAGTGTTAAATGGTCAACTGCGCTTGGTATTGTTGAAAAAATTAGGTCAGGCTGTAATTACCAAAGACTTTGATGTTGAGCTTATGAAGCAATCTATTCTTGCAAATCAATCTGTGTAGTTAATTCTAGGAAAACATGACTGTGTCCCGATCAATTTGGCAAAACATACAACAATATAGTTGGCTTGTTCTCGCATTGGCTTGTTTAATTGCGGCATTGATTTTTTGGGGAATCACAGGTGATAAGCAGGAAGTGGTTGCTGTTGAGCATCAAACTAAAGATGAAGTGCAAGTTCAGATTCAACCAGAAAAAGTCGCAGCTACATCTCATTTGGGGGCATTGTCTGATGAGGTGCGACCATTAGATTTAACAACTCGCGTGGTTGTATCTAATGAGCATGCGCCTGAATTTAGAGGGACTAAATATATTAAGGAAAATCAACGTCAATGGGTGATGGAGATTTTTCGTAGTTCAGATGAAACAATTATTAAAAACTTTTTATTAAATCGGCCAGATAGAAAAAACTTCGTTTATTTTCGTTTGAATAGTGATGACCAAGTTGAGCAATATGTTTTGGCGTATGGGTTATTTGCAAATGCTGAAGAAGCTAAGCAGAAATTTGCGCAACTAAATTTGACTCTACCTCAATCTATTCAGCCTCAACCTCAGTCCATATCAAGCTATGCGACATATGTAAATGATTTAGGTTCTGATGAGCTTAAATCATCAACGAGTCAGCTGTATGCAATTAATTTAAGGCCAGCTGCACTGCCACGTGTTGATGAAACCTTATTAATGAATGGTAGTTCATCACAAAGTGGGATGGGCTCTGATGTTAAAAAGTCTGTGGAGACATCGACGACTGTGAAGACTATCGTGACTCAACGTGATGCGGATGGGAATGTGGTTAATGTTAAACAAACTCAATCAGCACCTAAGCAAACAATAAATACTGAAAAATTAAAGGAAAATTCAGATTCTTCTCGGAAAGAAGTAACTGATCCATTTAATTAAAATGCACATTAATAGTGCATTTATGGGCTATTATGTGGCATTTGGATATATTTTGGTGCAATTTTAATCGTAAATTATAATTCTTCTATAATTATAACTACACGTTATTTTAACTTTTTTAATGATTTAGTAAATTTATAACTATATGGCATATTTTTTGCTTTCTTGTGGTGCTAATTTATCTGCTCATTGCTCTTTTTAGTGCTAAATGATTCATTATTTTGGTGAAATGGAAAGTTTTTGTGCTTTACAAAGGCTAGTTAAGGTGTAATAACTAAAAACACTTTATATGGTGAAATGCGCTGTTTCTGAAACAAGAAAGGCGTATATTTGCAAATTCGCCAGTAAAAATGTTTTCGCGAAGCATTGAACTTTATATGAGTTGATCGGCAATATCGCAGAAAATAAATTGATTGTTTGTTGCTCGAAAGAGCCATGTTGAAAGAAGGGTACGCTATGCACATGCCATCGCCAAATACTGTAGCTCCCGCTCAAGGTTTATATCAGCCTGATGAGTTTAAGGATAACTGTGGTTTCGGTTTGATTGCCCATATGAAGGGTGAATCAAGTCATCATCTGGTCGAAACAGCGATTCACAGTCTAAGTTGCATGACGCACCGTGGTGGTATTGCCGCAGATGGTAAAACTGGAGATGGATGCGGATTGTTATTGGCTATGCCTAAGCAATTTTTCCGTGACGAAGCTCAAAAACTTGGTGCGAATTTAACTGAAATCTTCGCTGCTGGTACCGTATTTTTAAATACTGATCCTGCTTTAGCGCATAATGCAAAAAATATTCTGAATAAAGAAATTGAAGCTGAAGGTTTAACGGTTGCAGCATGGCGTGTTGTACCAACAAATAATGATGCATTGGGTGAAATTGCAATACAATCTCTACCTGTGTTCGAACAAATTCTTGTGAACTGTCCGATGGGCTTAACTGAAGTTGAGTTTAATCGTAAGTTATTCTTAGCGCGTCGTCGTGCTGAACAATCGTTACACAATGATTCATTATTTTATGTAACGACATTAGCAACGACTGTGATTAGTTATAAAGGTTTGATGATGCCAGCAGCAATTGCTGACTTCTATACGGACTTAGCTGATGAGCGTTTAAAATCTCACATCGTTGTATTCCATCAGCGTTTTTCTACAAATACTTTACCGCGTTGGCCATTGGCTCAGCCGTTCCGTTATCTTGCACATAATGGTGAAATTAATACCATTACTGCGAACCGCAACTGGGCATTGGCACGTACACCAAAATTTGCAAACCCATTACTACCAGGATTAACTGAGTTAAATCCAATCGTAAACCGTACTGGTTCGGACTCTTCAAGCTTAGATAATATGCTCGAGATTCTTGTGGGTGGTGGTATGGATTTATTCCGTGCCTTGCGTATGCTTGTTCCGCCAGCATGGCAAAACGTTGAAACTCTAGATGCCGACTTACGTGCGTTCTACGAATTTAACTCTAAACATATGGAAGCTTGGGATGGCCCAGCGGGTCTTGTAATTCAAGATGGTCGTCATGCGATTTGTATGCTTGATCGTAATGGCTTGCGTCCAGCACGTTGGGTAATTACTAAAAACGATTACATCACACTTGCTTCTGAAATTGGGGTGTGGGGTTATGAACCTGAAGACGTTGTGTCTAAAGGCCGTGTTGGTCCAGGTCAAATCTTAGTTGTAGACACTTTGACTGGTAAGGTATTAGATACCAAAGATGTCAGTAACCATCTTAAAAACATGCGTCCATACCGTGAGTGGTTACGTGACCATGCGATCCGTTTAAAAGCAAATCCGCAACTTGAAGAGCAGCTTGTTGATCAAGGTCTCACAGGTGATGCACTTAAATCAGCTCAAAAAATGTTTATGGTGACATTTGAAGAGCGTGATCAGATTCTTCGTCCTATTGCAGAAAGTGGTCAAGAAGCGGTTGGCTCGATGGGTGATGATACGCCAATGGCTGTATTGTCTCGTCAAGTACGTCACATCTCAGATTATTTCCGCCAACAGTTTGCGCAGGTGACAAACCCACCAATTGATCCATTACGTGAATCAATCGTGATGTCACTTGAAACTTGTATCGGACGTGAGCAAAACGTATTTGAGCAAGGCCCAGAACATGCGGATCGTATCATTATTGCAAGCCCTGTATTGTCGAATTCGAAAATGCAGCAGCTTCGTGATGTTGAAAAAGATCGCCAAGGCTATGGCGTAGCTGATATTGAATTGAACTACGCTGAAACAGAAGGTTTACAGGCTGCAATTACACGTATCTATGAAGAAGCTGCTCAAGCGGTTCGTGATGGAAAAACGTTGATCGTACTCACGGATAAAAACTTCCGTGAAGGCTTCTTACCTGCAAATGCTGTTTTGGCAACAGGTGCTGTACATCATCACTTGATTAAAACGGGTTTACGTACCGATGCAAACATTCTAGTGGAAACGGGTTTTGCACGTGATCCACATCAATTTGCAGTGTTACTTGGTTTCGGTGCAACAGCGATTTATCCATACTTGGCTTATGATGTGATCAATGATTTGGTTGCTAAAGGCGAGTTATTGGGTGATCCAATTCATGCTCAAGCAAACTTCCGCAAAGGGATTGAGAAAGGTCTATTAAAAGTTCTTTCTAAAATGGGTATCTCTACCGTTGCATCATATCGTGGCGGTCAGTTGTTTGAAGCAGTTGGTTTATCTTCTGAGGTCGTTGATCAATGTTTCCTTGGTGTACCGAGTCGTATCCAAGGTGCAACGTTTGCTGATTTGGAAAATGATCAGAAAAAATTGGCAACAACTGCTTGGCAAAATCGTAAGCCGATTGATCAAGGTGGTTTGCTCAAATTCGTATTTGGCAAAGAGTACCATGCGTTCAATCCTGATGTGATCAATGCTTTACATAAGTCAGTACGATCTGGTCAATATCAAGATTTTAAAGAGTATGCTGAGCTTGTAAATAACCGTCCAATCGCGACAATCCGTGATTTATTTAAGTTAAAAACAACGGATTCAATTGGCATTGATCAAGTTGAAAGTATTGAAGAGATTCTGCCACGCTTTGACTCTGCGGGTATGTCTCTAGGTGCATTATCGCCAGAAGCACATGAAGCGATTGCAATTGCGATGAACACGATTGGTGGTCGTTCGAACTCAGGTGAGGGCGGCGAAGATCCAGCGCGTTATGGCACGATTCGTAACTCGAAAATCAAGCAAATTGCATCAGGTCGTTTCGGTGTTACGCCAGCATATTTAACTTCTGCTGAAGTTCTTCAGATTAAAGTAGCACAAGGTGCGAAACCGGGTGAGGGTGGTCAGTTACCAGGTGGTAAAGTGAATGGCTTAATTGCGCGTTTACGATATTCAGTACCGGGTGTCACACTCATTTCTCCGCCACCGCATCACGATATTTATTCGATTGAAGATTTATCGCAGTTGATTTTTGACTTGAAACAAGTCAACCCACAAGCGATGGTTTCAGTAAAATTGGTATCTGAGCCAGGTGTAGGTACGATCGCGGCAGGTGTTGCGAAGGCATATGCTGACTTTATTACGATTTCTGGTTATGACGGTGGTACGGCTGCATCGCCACTTTCTTCAATTCACCACGCGGGTTCTCCATGGGAACTTGGTTTGAGTGAAGCGCATCAAGCATTACGTGTAAATGACTTACGTGGCAAAGTGCGTGTTCAAACAGATGGTGGTTTGAAAACTGGTTTAGATGTGATTAAAGCAGCAATCTTGGGTGCGGAAAGTTTTGGCTTCGGTTCTACACCAATGATCGCGTTAGGTTGTAAATATCTCCGTATTTGCCATTTAAATAACTGTGCAACGGGTGTTGCAACTCAACAAGATCATTTACGTCAAGAACATTATATTGGTGAGCCACAAATGCTCATTAATTTCTTCAAGTTTATTGCTGAAGAAACACGTGAATGGTTAGCAGCACTTGGTGTTGCGTCATTGAAAGATTTGATTGGTCGCGTTGATTTACTTGAAGTTTTACCAGGTGAAACTGAAAAACATGCTCATCTAGATCTTAGTGCTTTATTGACTTCACATCCATCAGCTGAAGGTAAAGCTCAGTATTGCCAAGTTCAAGGTAATGCGCCATTTGATAAAGGTGTATTGGCTGAGAAAATGGTTGCTGAAATGCTACCAGCAATTGAATCAGGTGTAGGCGGTTCATTCAACTTCACAGTAGGTAACTGTGACCGTTCGATTGGTGCTCGTATCTCAGGTGAAATCGCGCGTCGCTATGGTAACTTGGGTATGGAAAGCAGCCCAGTTGTTATGAATCTTGAGGGTACTGCTGGTCAATCGCTTGGTGTTTGGAATGCAGGTGGTTTGCATATCAAACTAGAAGGTGATGCCAACGACTATGTCGGTAAAGGTATGGCGGGTGGTCGTGTATCGATTTTCCCACCAAAAGGTTCACCATTCCAAACACAAAATACCGCGATTATTGGTAACACTTGTTTATATGGTGCAACAGGCGGTAAGTTGTTTGCTGCAGGTACTGCGGGCGAGCGTTTTGCGGTTCGTAACTCAGGCGCATTTGCGGTTATTGAAGGTGCTGGCGATCACTGCTGTGAATACATGACAGGTGGCGTGGTAACCGTATTGGGTAAAGTCGGTCATAATTTCGGTGCGGGTATGACAGGTGGCTTTGCTTATGTACTTGACCTTGATAATGACTTTGTTGATTACTACAACCATGAACTAATTGATCTTAACCGTATCTCAACTGAGTCTATGGAAGATCACAAAGAATACTTACTACGAATTTTAGATGAGCACATCCAAGAGACAGGAAGTGCTTGGGCATACAAAATCCGTAATGAGTTCGACTTCTATAGTCGTAAGTTCTGGCTTGTAAAACCAAAAGCTGCTAATTTGCAAACGCTTTTGAAAACAACTCAAGCTGACCCACAATAATTCCACGACTGCAAAGACATAGGCAGGTGCAAAGATGAAAGATATCCTTGCGCCTACCCACGGAGAGAGACATGGCAGAACGCCTTAATAATGACTTTCAATTTCTGGATGTAGCACGCCAAGATCCAGAGAAAAAAGATATTACTGTCCGCAAGGCAGAGTTTGTGGAAATTTATAAACCTTTTACTGCGGATGTGGCTGCAAACCAGACCCATCGTTGTTTAGGTTGTGGTAACCCTTATTGTGAATGGAAATGTCCAGTACATAACTACATTCCAAACTGGTTAAAGTTGATTGCTGAAGGTCAAATTTTCCAAGCAGCGGAACTTTGTCATCAAACCAATACTTTGCCAGAAGTATGTGGTCGTGTATGTCCGCAAGACCGCTTGTGTGAAGGTGCATGTACACTCAATGATGGCTTTGGTGCTGTAACTATCGGTAATGCTGAGAAATATATCAACGATACGGCCTTTGCTTTAGGTTGGCGTCCAGATATGTCTGGCGTTAAGTGGACCAACAAAAAAGTTGCGATTATTGGTGCTGGCCCAGCAGGTTTAGGCTGTGCAGATATTCTAGCGCGTGGTGGTGTAAAACCAGTTGTATTTGATAAACGTCCTGAAATTGGCGGTCTACTCACATTCGGTATTCCAGAATTTAAGATGGAAAAAGATGTGATGAAACGTCGCCGTGAAATCTTCACAGGCATGGGAATCGAATTCCGTTTAAATACCGAAATTGGTGTTGATGTTACCATTGAGCAATTACTTGCTGAATATGATGCTGTGTTTATGGGAATGGGAACTTACACCTACATGAAAGGTGGTTTCCCTGGCGAAGACCTAAATGGTGTTTATGATGCTTTAGATTTCCTCATTGCCAACGTCAATCGTTGCCAAGGTTGGGAAAAAGATCCTAGCGAATACATCAGTGTAGACGGCAAGAAAGTGATTGTTCTAGGTGGTGGCGACACTGCAATGGACTGTAACCGTACTTCATTGCGTCAAGGCGCGCACGAAGTAACTTGTGCTTATCGTCGTGACGAAAGCAACATGCCGGGTTCTGCGCGTGAAGTGAAGAATGCGTATGAAGAGGGTGTAAAATTCCTATTCAACCGTCAGCCAATTGAAATCGTGGGTGAGAATGGCAAAGTCACAGGTGTTAAAGTTGTGACAACGCAAATGGGTGAGCCAGATAGTCGTGGTCGTCGTAGCCCTGAGCCAATTCCGGGTTCTGAAGAAGTATTAGCAGCTGATGCAGTGTTGCTAGCTTTTGGTTTCCGTCCAAGCCCTGCTGATTGGTTTGCCAATGCTAAAGTAGGTTTAGATGGTTCAGGTCGAGTGATTGCTGCTGAACAACAAGAATTTAAATTCCAAACCTCGAATCCAAAAATCTTCGCTGGCGGAGATATGGTCCGTGGTTCTGATCTAGTTGTGACTGCAATTTGGGAAGGTCGTCAAGCTGCTGAAGGTATTTTAGATTACCTTGGGGTTTAATCTTCCAATCCTGTAAATCACATTGAAATAAAGCCTGCATCATGCAGGCTTTATGATTTTCATCTTGTCAGTTTGGTAGTTTTAGCAAACTTTATAAGCTTTTTTGCCCTGTCTTTGCTTATTTGCTAGCGCAATACTCGAAGACCAGTTGGGAAATTGTAAAGGCAATCAAGATGGCGCTTGCACATGCGAATGCAGAAAAAAACTATTTAAATCGCCCTAAAGCACTTGGCATTACTGTGCGACGTTTGCAATTTAATCCTGAAAAAATTAAACGGCATTATTTTGCTAATTCTCCATTAATGTCGCATTTACTGACTGCACTCTCCTCAACCTTTCCGATAGGCGAGCAATATTTTGTAAATAGTGTTCGTAATGTCCGTGAGAAAGTACAAGACCCGCAATTACAAGCTCAAATTGCAGCTTTTATTGGTCAGGAGGCAATGCATTCTAAAGCACATACAGAGTTTAATGATGCTTGGCGTAGCGATGATTATAATCTTGACCGCTTTCAAGCTTGGTTAGCAAAGCGAGATGATGTCCTTCGCAAAATTCATCCTAAATTACAACTCGCATTGACCTGTGCTTTTGAGCATTTTACTGCGATGTTAGGTGGTTATATTTTGAAGCATCCAGAAATTTTAAGCACATTAGATGATGATGCGATGAAACTTTGGGTTTGGCATGCAATTGAGGAAATCGAGCATCGATCGGTCGCTTTTGATGTGTATCAAGAGGTTTATGGTGATGATCGAATTCGTCGTTTATTGATGCGAAGTGTGACTACAGGCTTTGCAAGCCTCACGTTCTATGCAACAACGCGTTTAATTTGGCAAGACAAATGGAAAAGCTTACCCAAAGTCGGTGGTAACGTATTTGGAATGTATTTACTTGGAAAAATGCTAATTCAACTCATTCCAGAATATCTTTCTTATTACCATGCAGACTTCCATCCAGCTAAACATGATTACAGCAAATTGGTTGAGTATTGGAAAGCAAGGATGGCCGATGAATATGGCATGATTAGCTTTCAAGAAGAAACAGCATCAAAAATTTATAGTTAACAATTATAAAAACAATAAATATTTGCTTAGCGTGGCATTACTTTGAGATTTCGAGTAATGCCATTTTTATTTGAACAGACTAAATCAACTTTAATAAATGTTACACAGCAAGTAAAAAATCACATTACAATGAATTATCGCAAAAATATAAAGAAAAACCTGAGGATAAATTTTGATGAAAGTAATTAAACAAACCGCAATTGCTACAGTATTAGCGAGTACACTCTTATTTACAGGGTGTGGCTATAATACTTTGCAAGTGAAAGATGAAGCAGTCAATGCATCGTGGTCAGAAGTACAAAACCAATACCAGCGTCGAGCAGACCTCGTTCCGAATTTAGTCAATGTCGTAAAAGGTTATGCAAAACATGAGGAGCAAGTGCTCACTGAAGTGACTCAAGCACGTTCAAACGTAGCTGGCTTGAAAGTGGATAAAGAAGTATTAGAAGATCCAGCACTATTCGAAAAATACCAGCAAGCGCAAAGTCAGCTCACAGGAGCATTATCGCGCTTAATTGCCGTCTCTGAAAACTATCCAGATTTAAAAGCCAATGAACAATTCCGTGATCTTCAAGCACAGCTCGAAGGTACAGAAAATAGAATTGCTGTTGCACGTAATCGTTATATTACGACAGTACAAGATTACAATTCTTATGTACGTCAATTCCCACAAGCAATGACCGCTAAAGTAATTGGCATGAAAACTAAGGAAAACTTTAAGGCTGAACAATCTGCTCAGCAAGCTCCAACAGTTTCATTTAACTAATTACTGATTGTTGAGTTAAATGCGGAGGAGAAAGCTGATGTTGAATGTGTTAAAGCAAAAATGGAAATCTATTTTAATCATCATTTTTATGATGCTTTGCTTTCAACATACAGCTTTGGCTGAGGTTGCCACAGCCACTGATCAAAGTGATTTAGTGGTTGCGGGCAAAATTATTCAGGAACAACAGGAAAATAAAGCAGCATCATCGAGTACACCCAATACTGAGACACCTGTATTACCGAAAGTCGCCGATGATATGGCAGATGGTGAATCTATACGTGGATTACCGACATTAAACCAACCTGTCATTGATCAAGCTAAGGTATTAAGTGATGCTGAAATTCAGCAGTTAGATCAGAAAATACTTAACCTATATCAACAAGGTAAAGCACAGATCGGTGTGATTATTGTCCCAACCACAGGACAAGAAGCCATTTTTGATTTTGCTTTGCGTACAGGCGAAAAATGGCAGTTAGGTTCAGCGAGGCGAGATAATGGCTTATTGATGGCAGTTGCGATTAATGATCGGAAAATCCAAATACTCACTGGCTATGGCTTAGAGGGTGTGCTGCCTGATGTGGTTTTAAGTCGTATTATCAGAAATCAAATTACGCCGTATTTCAAACAAGGACAATATGCACAGGGTATTTCAGCTGGCTTAGATGAGATTACCCGCATTGTGAATTTAGATCCTGAGATTGCTCAGCAGGCAGCTCAAGAACTCAAAGAACGTCACGATCAAGCATTGCAAGCACAGCAAGCAAAAGATAATACTTTAACGATGGCATTGTTTATCTTAATTGCTGGCGTTGTTGGATCGTTTATTGTGGGTAAGCGGCTGAGCGCTTCTACTGCTGCAGTGGCTGCGACCGTTGCTGGATTGGTCAATGGTGCAGGTTTAGTGATGAGTCTGTTGCTGGGCATTGGTATTTTCTTTCTATTAATTACTTCTATTGCACAATTGATTTTTCAAGCATTTCTCTCTGGAGGTGGGCGTGGTGGCAGTGGAGGTGGTTTTGGTGGAGGTAGCGGCGGTGGTTATAGTGGCGGCGGAGGCAGTTTTGGTGGCGGAGGAGCATCAGGCTCATGGTAACAAAGACAGATACAACTCAAATCATTACTCAACCTAAGTTGGGTGATCAGGTACAACATAGCTTAAAACGTTGGTTTAAGCATTTTCTCTATGTCTCTTCTGCACATCGATATTTCAATAAACAAGACCAAATAGAAATTGCAAATGCTGTACAGCAAGCTGAAAAAGGTCATGTGGGGGAAATTCAGGTGGTGATTGAAGGGCATATTCCTTGCTCGCAAGCGTACTATCAAAATACGCGTCTACGTGCGCAACAGCTATTTGCTGAGCTGGGTGTATGGGACACTGAGCTGAATAGTGGTGTTTTACTCTACTTAAATCTGTGCGAGCGTAAGGTTGAAATTGTGATTGATAGAGGCCTCAAAAATGCAACTCAGCCAGAGATGTGGTGCGAAATCTGTCAAAGTATCGTGAGCCTGTTGGCTAAAGAGCAATACCTGTTTGCAGTTAAAAGTGGCGTAGAAGAGATCGGGCGAGTTCTAGACCAATATTACATTAAGAATGATTCTGCTGATCAAAATGAGCTGCCAAATGCACCTATTATTCTGAATTGAGTGTTAGAGAGCATAGATTAAATGCTTGCTTTAATTAAAAAGAAAACTTAATGTATAGAAAAGTCTGTATTGCATTTATTTATCTTCCGATGGATGGCAAAAAAAATTAAAAAATATTTTCTGTGATTTATGTCGCTCAAATTTAATACTATTAGAGCATCATCAAGTTCAAAGTTATGAGTTTTGAATAATAAAGTGGTAAATATGACATTAATTGTCATTTTTTTTCATAAAACGTCTAAAATGCTCTCATTTTACTCAAGATGAATTTTTTTTAAGTCCCTGTTTTTTTGAGTTAAAATTAGCTAAGCTAAGGACTGGCATGAAACGTGCTGAATACAAGTAGCTAATAAAAGCTTATAAAAATTTATACATTGGAGAAATGTTATGAACACAATGCAAAAGGGTTTTACTCTTATCGATACTCCATAAGTGTCCATATAAAATGAACAATCCATAAGTAAGTCAATATGGACATAAAAATAATAAAATTGATATGAAGAATCACTATTAACTTTTTCTACTTTTTTCAATCTCCGTTTTTACTCATGCTCAAGAACTAGACTTCATTCAATATTCAGATATTTCATCTATTCCTCAAATTGTTTTGAATCCAAAAATCCAAACAGAACTTCAAACATTGTTAAAGCATGATTATCTAAAATTTCAATCTAATTTCGACAATTGCTCAGCGCCCTATTTACTGAAAACAGATGAGGCTCTGTATTATGAAGGTCGGTCTGGAAACAGTTTAGATGCTTCATCCGCGATTGTGTTTAAAGATGGGCGATTGTTTGCTTCGGTAATCCCCCCTAAAAATAAAAGGATCTAAAAATAGAATTTTCTCTTAAGATACAAGCAGGAGATTCTGCATGAAAACATCTAAATTTACTGACAGTCAGATCATGTCCATTTTGAAACAGGCGGAATCTGGTACACCTGTAGCTACTCTTTGCCGTGAACATGGCATGAGCAATGCTACATTCTATAAATGGCGTGCTAAATATGGCGGTATGGATACCTCATTAATGGTTCGACTCAGAGAGTTGGAAGTAGAAAATACCAGACTAAAAAAATGTATGCTGAAGAGCGATTAAAGGCAGAGATTATTCAGGAAGCAATGTCAAAAAAGTGGTGAAGCCATCTTGCCGACGTCAGATGGCTCAACAAGCCGTTGCCCTGCATGCGGTTAGTATCCGTTTAGCTTGCTCTGCATTTGGCATTAGTGAAACCTGCTACCGTTATCAGGCTAAACTTAGCGATGACAATGCATTAATTGCTGAACAGCTCATTGAACTCACTGAGGAAAATTCCGATTGGGGATTTGGTCTGTGCTTCTCATATTTACGACATGTTGAGAATCACTGCTGGAATCACAAGCGGGTTTACCGCATTTACTGTGAGTTGGCACTAAATCTGCGTATTAAACCGAGAAGAAGACTAAAACGGCACGCGCCTGAACCATTGAAAGAACCAATCCGAGAAAATCAGGTTTGGTCATTAGATTTTATGCATGATCAACTTTCCGATGGTCGCAAGTTTCGATTATTGAATGTAATTGATGATTACCGTCGAGAAGGTTTAGCCATTGAAGCAGGATTCTCATTACCGACAATCAGGGTTATTCGTACGTTGAATCAGTTGCTGGAGTGGCGAGAAAAGCCGTTAGTTATTCGGTGTGACAATGGCCCGGAGTTTATCAGTCATGAATTTGTACGCTGGGCAACTGAACAAGGTATTCGTATTGAATATATTCAACCAGGTAAGCCACAGCAGAATGCGTATATTGAACGTTATAATCGGACCATACGTTATAGTTGGCTGAGCAAGCATTTATTTGATACTTTGGATGAAGTACAAGATTATGCAACAAACTGGTTGTGGTATTACAACCATGAAAGACCACATCAAGCTAACAAAGGAAAGCCACCTCTAATGGCTGCTTAACCTCTACTTTTAACTTCAGTTATTTATGGGAGGATTACCCCATAAGAGCATTGCTATAAAAATTAAGGGAGATATTTGATATCTCCCTTTGATTATTTTATTCACTGAAATTTGCAAACATAATTTTAGGAAAATTTTTCATAAAGTGGCGTCTAACATGATTGAAGTCACTGAGATCATGTTGATTTTTTTCAAAATAATTCACCCAGGCTAAAGTGGCATCTTGGTCATTTAAATTAGGGTTAATATTCAGAAACAAAGCTAAATCAAACGTACGGTCAATATTAAACTCTTTGATTAGTGCAACAGCAGTTGAACGAACTTCCTCTGAAACAGAGAATTTTGGAGAAAAGTAGTTATTCATAGCTGAACTTCCTTAAAAAACTATATAATGAAATTTAGAACGGCTAATTTGGTTTTTAACAAAACAATATAACCTACTGCAGGTTAAATTAGCACGATGAAAGTTATTTATCAAGTTAAATTAACCTGTAGTAGGTTAATTTTTCAATTTGAAGGTTGTTATGATTAGATGTAGGTTGTCAAATTTAATGGGTGAGCGAAAAATTTTAAAGTTAAGTGAGGTAGCTCAAGCGACTGGTATTAATCGTAATACGCTAACAAGTCTTTACTATGATCGTGCAGTACGAATTGAACTTTCAGTCGCAAATACCTTATGTGAATATTTTAATTGTAATATGCAAGATTTATTTGAATACAGTCAAGACTCGTAAAGCAGGGAACTAAGTGGTTCACAATTTATTGATAAATTTAAA
The DNA here is from genome assembly GCF_002434875.1 of Acinetobacter sp. UBA6526. Classification (NCBI taxonomy): domain Bacteria; kingdom Pseudomonadati; phylum Pseudomonadota; class Gammaproteobacteria; order Moraxellales; family Moraxellaceae; genus Acinetobacter; species Acinetobacter sp. UBA6526. The sequence goes on from NZ_DJLC01000106.1 coordinate 21,290, forward strand.
AATAATATAGAGTCAGTAAAGTTTTATGTTAGTGATAGCTTAAATTTTGATTGATATATTTTTTTGCTAAAAATATAGCATAAACTCTACCTAGACAAAAAATTACAAGACATAAAATTAATGTTGAAATTAATGGGATCAAAGGCTCCATTAAATTATGTTTCTGAAACATAATACCCGCAAAATTTGGTAAACGTCCCATAATGAAATAGAATCCACCAATGACTAAGGCAAAGATTACCCAACAAATCGCGATAGCATTTTTTTGATAGCGAAAAAATGTCTGATTACGGAATGATGAGATACATTGATTACAATAAGGAAACCTCTGATAGTCTTCATAAGAAAGCATCCCATCACCATTTTTACATGGTAATGAGTGATTAATTGTTAAATTGCCGCCACATACATTGCCTGTATTTGAATGACCGACAGAAACAGAATTATTTGTCATAAGAATCCTAGCTATTTATTTAAGAGTTATATCTGTTCCTGCAACATTCCCAGTATTTGAGTCACCGACCGTAACAATATTACCCTTAGGTGGTTCTGGAGTATTTTGAGTTAATAACCCAGCCAAGATATGTCTTTGTACAGTTTCTGGTGCTTGCCGAAATAATTCAATCAGCATTTTTTCTTGTGTTGCCAGACTTAAAGACTCTCTTTTTCCTGTTAAAACGTAATTAATATCAAAGCCTAATTCCGTAAGTTTAGCAAGATACTCTGCATCTGGAGAGCGTTTGCCATTTTCATAATTAGACTGTGTAGGAATTGCTACACCAACAAATTCAGCTACATCTTTTGCTTTTAAATTCAACCTATTACGTTCTTCTGTTAAAAAAATCTTATTCACTTGAATAAATCCTATTTATTTTAGTTAATCAAACGATTAATATTAATTTGTTAGCGATACTAACATAGTGTAACACGCTCGAGAAAATCATGAACTAACACGCAAGGATAAACGATATGAAAGGAAAGCCATTCTTGGTTCGACTACCGAATCCTGAAATTCGTGAGGCTTATCAACGATATTGTTCAGATCATTTAAGAAGTCTTGATGCACAGTCTTCAGTACTGATTATGAGAGAACTTAAAATCCAAGGCTATTTGAATAATTTGTCAAGTATAAATCAAAAAACGCTACAAAAGAGATAGATGCTGTGGGCTAAATTTTAAAAGTAATAATTTTCATTCGGCAAAAAGTATAAAAGCCCATGCGGGAACATGAGCTCTTATGAATGTCTTCATTGCTGATCAGACATTTTTATTTTGATGAATAGGGGCATTTTTGTCAATCCTATCTCAAGATCACTTTTTGCCTGTTTTTTAATAAACAGGAGGCTCAAAATGAGCACTAAACTTAAAAATGGTCAGTCACGCTACCAATCAAAAGCCAAAGTCGTGACCATTAAAAAATTTCAGTTATTGACGTTGGTTAAGGCAACTGATCGTTTAAATGATGCAGCGTTTGAAAAACATGGTGATGCTTACCTTGAATTCCCTGTGATTATTCAGGGAGATGGCAACCCTTCTGAAATTTTTAATCTGTATTTGCTGAAAAAACTCGAGCAAACAATACAGTATGATTTTAAAACATTTGCATCTATTGCCAATCAGTTGGTTGATTTTCAGCGTTTTTTAGAAGATGAGCAACTAGACTGTTTAAAGTTCCACAAACTAAAACAGTCAAATGCGATTTTTAAATATCGCACTCGTCTTATTGAGCAAGCGAATGCAGGTCTAATTTCAGCTCGCTCTGCAAGTAATCGAATTAATGCGGTAGTGAATTTTTATCGATTTCTCGTTACAGAAGACTTGGTTGATCATCAGCACTATGGCATACCGTTTAAAGATGTCTACAAATATATTGCCGTGGATAATGAGTTTGGCGCACGTAGAAAAATGGCAATTAAGTCGCATGATCTTGCGATTCATGTTCCAGCCAAAGTGCCAAATTCTGAAGCGATTGTGGATGGTGGTGAATTAAGCCCTCTCAGCGTTGAATCGCAAACTGTCATATTAAAAGCATTGCAAAAATCATCACGAGAATATCAGTTGATGTTCTATCTAGCATTATTCACAGGTGCGCGTTTACAAACGATTTGTACTTTACGAATCAAAAACTTAATTGGTTGTGAGCCTGATAGTCATGGCTTTATTCGTCTGCCTGTTGGGGCAGGGACAGGCATTGATACTAAATTTCAAAAGCCAATGACGCTGCTAATTCCGCATTGGTTAGCGCATGATCTTAAAATTTATATCAATAGTGAGCAAGCACGTCAGCGTAGACAGAAGTCTGATTACGGTAATTCGGATGAAAACTATGTATTTCTCACCAAACTGGGGACTCCATTTTATACAAGTAAAGTAGAGCAACAAGAGCTGACCGAGAGGATTAAAGCTTCTGACTTATTTGGGTCTAGGCTGAAACTGTATGTAGGCGAAGCGGTACGCAGCTATTTAAAAGGTGTATTATTGCCTGAAATCCGCTTGATTGATCCTCAATTTCAAAATTTTAAATTTCATGATTTACGTGCTAGTTTTGGTATGAATTTGCTCGAAAGTCAGTTAAAGCATTTGCCAGATGGGCATAATCATATGGCCGCTGTTGAGTATGTGCAAGCTCGTATGGGACATCGTAACATCAGCACGACTTTACAGTATTTGAATTATAAATCACGATTGCAATGGCGCAGTAAAATTCAGCATGAGTATGAATCAAGCTTAATGAAATACGTGATGTCTTCTGTCAATTTAGCGGGAGAATTGTCATGAATTTTAGACGCTCTCCGATTTTTGTGCATATCTCAGATATCAACAAACAAATTAATGAGCATGAGCGACTTGTTCTCGTCTGCAAAGATAAGACAGCTTCTTTTGCTTTTAAGACATTTGACATTGGAACTCTGTTTTATCGTAAAAGAGTATCTGGCGGGGTTTTGTCAGAACAGCAGTTATCTGCATCTTTTGATGAAAAAAGACGTTATTTTTTGCAGTGTTTAACGGACTATTTGTTGCAAATGAGCAAATCAGATTTGTCAAAAGCACTATTTTATTACACTAGTAAAATTTTTTTAGATTGGGTGGATAGCCAAAAGAAAAATTTTGATTTATCAAATCAAGACAGTGTGATAGATGCGTATCGTCGTTACAGCAAATATTTAGTTGATCGCACTTTGCTTGCAGATACTGATGAAGAAAACCTAGCTGCACATACAGCAAAGCAATATCAGCGTAATGCGGCGAAGTTGATAGCATATGTATTTGACTGCCATGAAATTGATATTGTTAGTCAAGCGATGCAAGTACAGTCTCAGCGTTACGATCTTCCTGTTTTTCCAATCGCTAAAGAAGATCATCAGAAGACGTATGCAACTTTGTTGAATGTCTTTCTTGAAATTTATCGTATTGTGATGCAAGGCGCAGATTTTCCAGCACATTTTCAATCCGTGGATCAGGAAGATTTTTATTTTTACTCGGGCTTTCATCATCAAACTGAAAAACAGCATATCCAGTTTGATATGCAGAATTATTTAGCCAAATATCCAATTATTCCGGCCCTTTCCAAAATGCTGGCTGATTTTGAGTTAGAAGAAGATAGTGAGCATCGAAAACGTGTACGTGAAAATCGCAATCAAGCGATTCGTAAACTTGAAGAACGTAATAAAGACAAGCGACATTTAGAGCGTGAAAGACTTACCTCCTACGGTCTTGCCATCGGCATGCTGTTATTTATTGCACAAACTGGAGCAAATCTAGACACTGCTCAACAATTACAACTAGACAGCATGGAAGTCCTGCCATCAACACAAGGCCGACGCTTTTCAGGAACGAAAAGCCGTGCAGGAAACAAGACAGTACGACCAGAATTTGGAGTAAAATTTGAGCCAGTTTTTAGGAAGATTCTGGAACTTCGAGAATGGTATGTACAAGGTGAAGAATGTGATTTTGTCTTTCCATTGCGCAACGAAATTCTGCAATTGGGACCTGTAAGCAACGGCAGATTACAATTAATAAAAAAATTTTTACAACGGATTTTCCCGAAAATGGTTTGGATTACGCCACAACAGTGGCGTAAGCACGTCAGTAGTCAGTATGTCGAACTAAGCGATGGTGATTTATTGCTTGAAGTCGAAAAAATGGGACACTCACTCGATACTGCGAAGAAAAACTACAGTCGAACTTCATTTAAAGATGCAAGCCAACAGATTTCACAATTCTTTTATGAACTGCGAGAAGTTGCAGTGTCACAAACTCGAACCGTTGAGCGTATTCCTGTGCAAACGCTAGATGAGCCTGTTGATGTTAAGACCTTGCCAGTCGGGGCTTGTATGACAACAAATCTACAGCCTGAAAAAGCAACGGGTTTTGCTGCACAAGCTCCATCGCCTAACTGCCAACAATTTGAGCATTGCTTATTCTGCCAACACTATGCAGTTCATGCTGATGACGAAGATGTACGTAAGCTTTTATCACTGAAAAGCCTACTCGGCTACGTTAAACAAAAAGCCACGGACTTAATCAAGTGGGAACAGCAGTTTGGAGTTGTGCTACATCGAATTGACGAAGTAATCAACGAACTATTAGATACTTATGAAAATTTACGTGATCGAATTTTTTCAATTCAAGAAGAAGTGGAAAGCGGTGATTTAGATGCCTATTGGCTCAATCATTTTGAATTGCTAATTGATTTGGGGTGGATATCATGAGTTCATTTAATTCATATCTATATTCATTGGGTATTGCTGAGCAGTTTTTACCTGATGAGTACAATCTACAGAATAATCAGCTGACTGTCCCAAGTACTTTTGTATTATCGCGAATGAAGAGTGGTGAGATATTGTCAGTTTATTCAGACAATATTTGGGATCTTTCTCCATATTCACCGAAGTGTAACTGCCGCCTGAATTTTGATAGCTGGCTTGAGAATTCCCGTGAAGATGACTTTCTCTTCTGCCAAATTCGGGCAGAAATGAAAAAAATCAGTTTTGCTTTGCTTTATATAAAATCTGGTAAATCGATTATTAAAAGTATTGAGAAGCGGCATACTATTTTGCGCCAGTTTGCTGCTATCGCATACCGCAATGGCTGTACATTGCAGCAGTTATTTGGCGATGTTGCTTATATGTCAAAAGTTCGAGATGCTTATGCTGGTGTGAGCTATCAAAAAGCAATCCATATCAAAGCATTTTTAGTTGATTGTTTTGTCTTACAACAGCAATACCCATTGCTCATTCCTGCGTTTAGTACATATAAGCCAATAGAGCATTTAGCAAGGCTCGCTGCACGAATACGCTTGCAGTCGGGCAAAGTAGGTCCGCAAACTAAGTTGATCCCATCACGTATTTATATGATTCTAATTAATGGTTTATCGGAGAAGCTTAATGAGTTTAATCAGTATGCGCCTGCTTTACATCAGTGGTTTCAGCGCATTCAACAAGAGCCATCTTTTGCGCGTATGCCCCGCGAGTTTAAAGATTATAAAAATGCAGTGAGTTTTGTCGATGCTCGTGATTTATTTGGTTTAACGGCACTGTTTGAAAATAATCAGATTAGCAAACATGCGAATTTGACTCGCTACATGACGTTGATACAAGGAATGGCCAAACTTTGGATTCATCTATTTACAGGAATGAGGGACAATGAAGTGAATCAGCTGTCTTCTGATTGCTATCAAACGGTTCAAAGTAACGAGCATCTTGTGCATGTCATTATGGGTTATACCTCCAAGTTGCATGGTGGTGGAAATAAATCGACGTATTGGATCACGTTTAAAGACATTCAAATAGGCGTACACGCAGCACAAAGTATTGGTGAAATCTATGCGTTATTTAATCCGCACTACGATTTTGCTAACCCTCGTGAATATCCCTTATTTCCAACACGATATTCACAAAAACATCGGCATAAAAATAATCGAAATATTGAAAGTGAAACGGATTTTATTTCCAATTTCTCAGGTGCTCCGACTAGAACACAGTCCAATTTTAACGAGTATTTGAACCATATTTCGGCATTACTTGGTGATGAGTTGCGCATCTGTGAAAGTGACTTGGCTGAACTGGAAGCCTTTGATGGTTTTCGCAATTGGCGTGAAGAAAAGGACTGTCAACTGGGTAAATACTGGAATATCTGTACGCATCAATTTAGGCGCTCATTAGCTGTGTATGGTGCGCGTTCAGGGATTATTGGATTAGGAGCTTTATCCGTTCAATATAAGCATTTAACCGAAGCGATGACTTTATATTACCGAAACAATGCGGTATTTGCGCCGAATATTTTAGTGAGTGATAGTCAAAAAGAGTTTCTTCAAGAGCTTGAATATCAACGTTTGGTGCATTCTTATGCACAATTTGAAGATGGTGTAATTAATAGTGCTAGCCGTTTACTCGGTGGGGCAGGAACCTATTTGCAGCTACAAAAAGATCGTGAGCAATTACTCACAGTATTTCCAAACCGTGATGAAACGATTAATCGCATGAAAAAAGGGGAAATTGCTTGCAAGACTAGCCTGTTTGGTGCTTGTACTAATCCTGATTCTTGCGAAAAAATTTCATTTACTGCGATTACCAGTTGTTTGAGTTGTGCCCATGCTGTGTTTGATGCAACAAGTGCTGAAAAAATGCAAAAAGCGGTTCATCGACTACAACGGCAGCGAGATATGCAAGTACAGAACAGTCTGCTATACGGGCAAATGGACAGTGAGATTTTGGCTTTAAACAAAATGATTCAAAAAATTAAAACGATTAATATTGAGGTGTAAAATATGAGTGCACTTAATGATTATTACGCTGCTTTAGAGCGATTAAAAGCCAACAAACCGATTGTTCTACCGAAAGGCTCTGCCATTAATAACGATACGGTTGCAATGGAGGCTGGACGTAAACGAGGCTCGATTAAAAAAAGCCGTCATGCAGCATTAATTGAGGCAATTGAGCAAGCTGCACAGGCAGCAGGGCAAAATATTCTTTCGCCTGCCCAGCAAATTGAGCAAGCGAAAACTAAGACCAAAGCGGTGAAAAGTGATTATGAGCAGCTGAAAGAAGATTATGAAATACTGCTGGAAAAGTGCAATTCGCTGTTGCTAGAAAATTTTGAGTTGAGGCAAAGTACTCGGACTATTTGATTGATATAGTCACTCAGTTTATGAACTTAGTGGCTTTTTAATAAACGGAGTTAAAAAATATGCCGTTAAAATTATTCCCACGGTCTTAAGTCTACTATTTTGATGATGCTCGCAGATTCTTTATTGACTAAAACCACCATATCGACTGCATTGGCTTTTAACGGTAGCCACGCATCTGCTTTTGGATATTTGGCTAAAGTTTTTTCAACTTTTGTTTTTTGGTTGTACTGTTGCAGTTCTACAAGCGGCAATGCAGGTTTTTGAATTTGGTTTTTAGCTTGAGTGAGTTCAATATAACGATCAGGCTGTTGAGCAAGGGAAATGCCGCCTAATACCTCGGTAAACATATCATTTTGGCGTTGCTGAGTACTAACGGCTGATTTCACTGCAACAAATTGTGGACCAGTCCATGATACCTGTTGAAATTGAGGTTGTACTTGGTCAATATTTTCTAGAATAAGGTCATTTTTTCGCACTAACTCAAAACGATCCACATGGAATACTAACCATGCTGGGCGACCTTGTTCAATGCTAAATACCCCATAACATAAAGCCGCGATTTGAATGAGAATAATCACACTAAGGTCAAATTTAAGTGTTTTTTTGCCTTCTTTATAGACCAATAAACCCAAGACTGGTCCCACAATCACATCAATCGCTAACATCATTAAAAAGATATGAGTCACTCCAACAGCTTGCGCTAAAGGGGATGGATACCAAATGAAAAATACAAGCCCGACAACAAGTAGAGCAATCAGAAATGAAATAGATAAATGGCTTAGAAAAAACTTTAGGCGTTTTGACATATTTTTACTTAAACTTATAATTTTCAGGAACTAAACAGTAGCCAATAATTTTAGGTTGAAATTTAGGTGATAAATGAATACCGAAGTTTTGATCCACTATACATTCTTGTTTTATATTTGAAATATCTACCATAATAATTATACCTTTTGGAGAAAGATTATTTCTAGCTGCACAAGCGTAACTCAATGCCAATGAGCTTTTTTTAGCGAAGGAGATACTACTTAATTTACCATCAGCTTTTGGTTGAAAACCTTGCTTTTTAATATTTTCAAAGTTTACTTCTGCAGTTCCGTGAAAGAGAATATGATTATTAGTTTCAATTTCATCTGGAAATTGTTGATAATTATTTTCTTCACCCAATGCTTGAAACTCATACTCTTTAATCATGATCTTTTTTATTTATCCAATAGTTGCTAACTTTCATCCATAAAAAAGACTGGCGAACCAGTCTTTTAGAATTCCTTCAATTATGAAGTTGCAGGAGTTGCATCGTCAGCAGTGTCAATAACTTCCTGACATGTACCTGGTAAATATTTTTTAGGCATAGCTGTTCCAGCTACAGAACCAGGGCCGCATTTCCAACCAGTTACAGTCCCAGGTCCTGTAGCTGTAGCTTGTGCACCTGCTGCTGCACCTGATGACGAATCTGCTTGTAAAGGTACCATTGCAATTGTTTTCTCAGCTGCTGCAGCAGGCAAAGCAGACGATGAAGTCACTACAATCGTTCCTTTACCATTTGTTGCAACCGATTTTACATATTTAGTCGGATTAGTAGTTTCACAGCCCCATTTACCTGCTGCAGGTAAAGAACTAGCACTTTGATATACTTCAGACACATTAGTACGACAAGCAGATGCAGCTAACAGTACTTCTGAAACTTTTGCCTTAACTGTATAATCCTGATATGCAGGTAAAGCGACTGCTGCTAGTACACCAATAATAGCGACTACAATCATGAGTTCGATGAGCGTAAAGCCCTTCTGTATTGTATTCATAACATTCTCCAATGTATAAATTATTATAAGCTTTTACAGCTAATTTGTATTTAGCATATTCTATGCCAATCCTTAGCCTCGATAATTTTAACTTAAAAAAACAATGATTTAAATGAATATTTTTCTGCATGAAATTAATCAAATAAATACTGTTTAGGTTAAAAAATGACAATTAATGACACTATCTGTGAGTTTTTGCTACATTTCATTGCCCTTAAATTTGATTCCTCCCAAAAAGTCTAAAAATTAAGCGATATTGATCACAGAAAAAATGATTGGATTTTTATTGACCGTTCGTCGGATGCTATGAGAATATTTGTTTAAAGTAGAGATTTATACTTTTCAATGGACAAAACTTAAATTTTTGTCCATTGAAAAGTATGTCCATATGGACAAAATAAATAATGAAGTAAAACAAGATAATTCAATGGTTTGATGCATGTCTATATAAAGTGACTTATGGAATGTATAACATTAATGATCGTAGTCGCGATTATCGGTATTTTGGCGGCAGTAGCTTTACCTGCTTATCAAGACTATACAGTGCGTGCAAAAATGGCTGAACCAGTTTTAGCAGGTTCTGTGTGCCGTACAACAGTAACTGAAGTGTACCAATCATCTTCAGGTTTACCTGGGGCGAATCAGTGGGGATGTGAAGTTGGCTTACCTGAACGAGCAGGAGAACCTGATGCTTCAGGTAACCCGACTACTTTACCTGCGGTACCATCAACTAAATATACAGCGTTGGTTGAAACTTCTGATGCTGGTGTAATTACCGTTACGACTACTGATGCCGCAGATTTGGGTGATGCGAAAGAAAAAACATTCCAATTAGTGCCTCTTAATGCAGGTGGTAATCCAATGACGGAAGCAAATGATCTAGGAACGACTGTAAACTCATGGAGATGTGGTCCTGGTGGAAGTGAAGCTATTAGCCCTAAATTCTTACCAGGTTCTTGTCGTGGTAACTAATTAAATAAAATAAAAAAAGACTGGTTCGCCAGTCTTTTTATTTATATAAAGGAATGAAAATTTAGTGGAGTGTTATATCAATACTCATAATATAGATTAATGATAATACTCGCTAATAATACTGAGATGTTTGTCTGGATTTTAATAATGTCTAAACGCCTTAAATTTTTTCTTGGTCATTTAGCAATTTCTTTCTTTATTGCTTTAATTATAGTCGGGGTTGTATTTTTCGTTTGGTATCCATACCCTTTAGCAAAGGCCGTAGGAGTGACACATATCTTTTTAATGATGTTAGCCATTGATGTCATTGTTGGGCCTTTATTAGGATTGTTGGTCTATAAAGAAGGAAAAAAGACCTTAAAAATAGATTTGAGTATTATTATCCTGATTCAGGTTCTTGCTTTAGGATATGGCATTTATAGCATTGCTCAAGGACGTCCAGCATGGTTGGCTTATTACGTAGATCGTTTCCAATTGGTGCGCAAAAATGAAGTTATTGATGAGGGTATTGATAAGGCTTTGCCGCAATATCAGCAAGCTTCTTGGCTTAAACCTCAGTATGTTGGTGTAAAATTTGCTAAAAATGCTCAAACTCGCAATGATGATATGTTTGTAGAAGTGATGGGCGGGATTTCCATCGCTCAAAAACCAGAACGTTATGTTGATTTATCAAAAGTTAAGCCACAAATGCAAAAACGTGCTGAACCATTAGATAAATTAAACCAATATAATGATCCCAAACTTGTAGAAAATACACTTACTCAATACCCACAAGCGACTGCTTTTGTACCTCTAAAAGCAAATGCCGTTGACATGACCGTTCTCATAAATAAAGAAAAAGGTGAGGTGGTTAAAATTGTTGATTTGAGACCTTGGAATTAACAGAAACACCAAGCTATAAAACCAGTTTTATTGAGCTTCAATGTATAATGCAGCGAAGCTCTTTTTTATGTTTAGTTATGCAAATTTTGTGTCTATTACTCGCAGCGCTGCTGCTTAGTTTTGCTTGGCTCTCGCCATTCCACACTTATCCTTGGGTGACGTTCTCGAGTGAGTTAACGAGTTTCGGTGCTAGTTTGATACTGATTGCTATTTTTCTTAATAAAAATATAAAAATTGCTCGCCCTCAAATTCTGATGCTGGTACTTACTTTTATTCCTTTAGTTCAATGTGGCTTCGGGTTAATTACTGATTTTAGTGTTGCATTCTTAAGCTTTTCATATCTGTTTATGTTTTGGCTGATGATTGTTATTGGATATAACTTATCTTTGCAATCAGAACAGCGTGAAAGAATTATGCTAGGTGCAAGCTATTTATTGTTTAGCATATCTTTGATAAGTTCCATTATGGCAATCTTACAATGGCTAAACCTTGAAAATCATTTCGATGTCGTAATGGGGTTGAGGGGAAGTCGCCCTTATGCAAATTTTGGCCAGCCTAATAATTTGGCTACTTTTTTAATTGTAGGCTTAATGGGGGCCTTGTACTTATATGAAAAGAGAAAACTGACATTATGGTTACTCATTCCAATAAGTAGCACTATTCTTTTTGCAACTGTTCTTACTCAATCTAGAACATCTTGGATCGTATGTATTTTCTTCTTCTTCTATTGGATTTATAAACAATATCGAAATTCACCACGATTTAATTTTCCTAAATTATTGCTATGGACAGCTTTTTACTTTGTGTTGGCTGCATATGTATTGCCTTTATTCACACAGATTTTGACTTCAAGTATTGATACAGGTGTTACACAAACAGCATCAATTGCTCAACGCGCTGGTTCTGGGCATGAACGTTTAGGGATGTGGATGCAAATTCTGCATGCGATTGCTGAGAGGCCTTTGTTGGGCTATGGTTGGAACCAAACAAGTATAGCGGTCGTCGAAAGTATTCAATTCAATACTGTTCAAGTTTGGTTCAATAGTGCACATAATGTTTTATTAGATCTACTGGTTTGGAATGGAGTGCCGCTTGGTCTTTTGATCATTACATATGTGGCATTGTGGTTGTTTTGGCTGAGTAAAAATGCAAAAGATATGACGTCTATGATTGCATTACTCATGGTAAGTGCAATCTTAATTCATGCCCTACTCGAGTTTCCTCAGCGTTATGCTTATTTTTTATTACCTTTAGGTTTTCTATTAGGTTTGGTGCAAGCTCAAACACCAAATCTAAAAAGTATTGTACTCAATAAAAATGTGATCCGTTGTATTGGGTTGATGGCGCTGATTGTTTTTCTTTTGATTTGGAGGGACTACAAGCTTTTCCAAGACAACAGTCGACTGGTCTTTAAAGGTAAGCAACCAACAGAAGAAATTTTGGGTAGTTCAAAAATCTTGATTCTGACACAGTTTCAAAAACGATTAGATTGGATTGCTTTAAATCCTAAAACTAAAATGTCGGAACATGACTTGAGTCTATTGGGTGAAATGGTAAAAAATAAAGCGACTCCATACAATTTGAAAAAGTATACTCAACTCCTTGTATATAATCAAAAATCTAAAGAGGCTGAGCGATATTTATTGGTCTTGCAGCGGTTATATAAGCAGAAAATTAGTTTAGCGGAAATTGTTGAATTAAATAATCGCTAGAAATAAAAAAGCCCTTTAAAAAAAGGGCTTTTTATTAGATTTGGCTTTGGATGTAGTTTTCAATACCAACATTCTCAATAAGATCTAATTGAGTGTCTAACCAATCCCAGTATTCTTCTTCTTTCTCTAGAATTTCTTGAACTAAATCGCGAGTTACATAGTCTTGTTGTGTTTCTGATAGTTCAACAGCTTGCTTTAATGCCTCGATATTCTCTTTTACTTTGCGAATATCACAATTTAAAACTTCTTCGGTGTGTTGTCCGATATAGAGCTTACCTAAATGCTGTAGGTTTGGTAGTCCTTCTAAGAAGAGAATACGTTCAATAATTTTATCCGCGTGTTTCATTTGGCGAATAGACTCTTTGTATTCAGCTGAACCTAATTGTTCAATTCCCCAGTCATTAAACATGCGTGAGTGTAAGAAGTATTGGTTAATTGCAGTTAAATGGTGATAAAGCACCTGATTCAGTTGATTAATAACTTCACGATTGCCTTTCATTACACTTACTCCATATCCACCAAATGATGCCTTATTGACTAAGACAATTTATATTATCTTAATCAACAAATTATAATCTTGCGAGTAATTTATAGAACGGCAAATGAAAATCACAATCAGAAAGATGAAGACTGGACGGTAATTGATGGATTAGTTTTAATGATCATAAAAAAACCGCTTCACTGTAGAACCTAAGATCTATTGAAAGCGGTGGAGTCGTAACAGTGTAGAGAAATATTCGCTTAAGCTGCGATTGATATGCGAGCAGCAATTTCAGCTAATTCATCGCTAATAATTGCGCGTGCTTCTGGAGCGCAACGACCACAGCATGTTCCTAAGTCGAGTAAGTCGCGAATTTCACGATAGCTCTCAGCGCCATTTGCAACAGCGTCTTTGATATCTTGATCTGTAATTCCACACAATAAACACACGTACATGGGAGTGATCTACAAATATAAATGCGATAATTGATATTATTGATAATTGTTATCGTTTGTCAATGAATTTCATTCCAATAGCTGATTTATTCTTATTGAGAATTTGGATAAAAAAATACCTCTTGAGTGGAAATCCGAGTTATCGTTGGATTTTTGTTCAGGAGGCACTAGTCTTTTATAAATGGATTTTAAATTTATATATTTGGTTTTAAATGATAAATTATGGAATGATGACGATACCATCCATTTCTACCAAAGCGCCTTTAGGCAAGCTTGCAACACCAAGAGCAGCTCGAGCAGGGTAAGGCTGTGCAAAGTATTCGCCCATAATTTGGTTAACAAGTTGGAAATGAGATAAATCTGTAAGAAAAATATTGAGCTTAGCAATGTCCGCTAGGCTTCCACCTGCGGCAGTACATACGGCTTTGAGGTTGTCAAATACGCGACGAATCTGTGCTTCAATCCCATCTACAAGTTCCATACTATAAGGATCTAAGCCAATTTGGCCAGAAAGGTAGAGCGTGTTGCCAACTAAAATTGCTTGTGAATAAGTTCCAATAGCAGCAGGGGCGTGTTCAGTATGAATGACTTGACGTGACATTAAGCTCTCCTATGTCCTTTTTATCTCGAAACAAAGAGACTTTAACACAAAAGTGCCATCACGAAACTGTCGAATACTGTTTAGTCGCTTTTGATTCAGGTTCAGTTTGAAAAATTATACTTTTGATATAAAAGTGATAAATATTTTAACTAAGGAAAGTGTGATCAGACTTTAGCGACATCTGCTTGCACAATGGGCATATTGAGACGTTCGATTCGTGGAAAACCAAAATGCATACGTAAATCACGAATGATTTGGGCGATTTGATTTCGATTACTTACAACGATGTTGACATAGGTTTTTTGATCTTGGGATTCGACCATTTCGACCCCAGTTTTTGCTTTACGGCACTGATAAATCAAATCTGATATTTGTTCATCATTCATTGCCATATGGATACAGAGATAAGCGCTGAAACGGACATCATCTATTTCTTCTGCTTGCCAGTGTAGTGGCATTATATTTTCAGGGTGAAGGTGTTGTTCATGCAATAAGTTGCGGCAACGTGAGCGATGTACAATTAATCCACGACGAGAAAGATGTCCTTGGATTGGATCACCTAAGACTGGATTACAACAATGTGCATATTTTACATCTACACCATCTGTACCTAAAATCAAACGCTCAGATGTCTCGTGATGATTTGAATGATAATCTTGTGCAAACAGATGGTTAGCAACGAGTTGAGGTAATAAATCACCCACTGCAATTTGCTCGAATAAAGTATCTTTACTACTTAAATGACGCCATTCAAGGACATTGATCCAGTCATTTGGTGAGAGATCATTAATGGAGCGATTAAATAATTTTAAAGCTCGATTCAATGCTTGTTGGCCGACTAAACGTTGCTCTTCAATATCTTGATCTCGCAGCATATTTTGTAATGCACGTCGTGCTTTTTGCGTATTGATAAAGCTCAGCCAGTCTGGATTTGGTGTGGCCAGAACATCTGTAATAATCTCAACTACTTGTCCACTATGCAATGGCGTTGAGAGAGGGCGAATTTCACCATCAATTTTAGCACCGACAGCGTGGTTGCCTAAAAATAAGCTTGCCGAATATGCGAAATCTACAACGGTTGCACCTTGGGGTAACTCATGAAGTTGACCGTGTGGCGTATACACCCAAATCTTCTCTTGGTGTAAATAATCTAATAGATCACTAAAGGTGGTTTTTGCACAATCACTATCAATTAAAGTGTTTAAATTCTGCATAGAGGCTTGAATCGCTGATCGACAAGCTTGAGGTGCATTTTCACCAAGTACCACGCCAAAACGGGCAGCTTTACGCATCAGCTCTGTTTGGATAGTGAGAGAAAGTGTGGTTTTCTCACCTTTTAATTTGATCATTAATGATTGATTACCACCGGGTAGAGGGCGGCGAATATAATCTTTATATTGTAATACTTGAAAATTAGCTTTAAGTGCTTCAACTAAACGGTCACAGTCAGCAATGCTTTGCAGAATAATTTCGAAAGCATGACTATGGCTGAGTTCGTTTAAATCAATTTCATTTTTCACAAAGTGGCGCAGCAATTCAATATTGTTATTTTTCTTTTTAATGCGGCCTTTAATGTCGTAAGTATCGAGTAAGTCTGAGAGTTTCTGCTCCCAAACAGCTTGGTACTCACAGCGTTTAGGTTTAGTTTCTAACAATGCTGACTGAACATCATTAAACATATCTAAATCAAGATTCTGATAGCAAAGATGTTCTAAATTGTCGGCCATCTCATTCATACCAACGAGACGAGCCATTGGCACAAAAATATCAAAGGTTTCTTGGGCGATACGTGCACGTTTGTCTGGGCGCAATGCATCAAGCGTCGTCATGTTGTGATAGCGATCTGCTAATTTAATAATAATGACACGCGGATCTTGTAAGGTCGCTTGAAGAATTTTTCGAAATGAAGCTGCTTTGTTATATTCCTTATCACTTGAATGGCTAAGTTTAGTTACACCATCAACAAGTTCAGCAACGACAATTCCAAATTTTTGCCCAATTTCATCTTTGGTAAATTCGGTATCTTCGATCACATCATGTAATAAAGCTGCCATAAGTGTATCTGCGTCGAGACGCATATGAGCTAATATACAACTGACAGCAATAGGGTGTAATACATAGGGTTCCCCACTCTTACGGGTAATGCCGCTATGTGCCAAATCAGCGAAATCGCAGGCAGCAAGCACTTGTTGAACGTCACTATCTTGTAGATAGGCATCAACGATAACTTTAAGTTGTTGCTTGGCTTGGCTGACCTCTTCGCCTGGCATAAAAAACACCTTTTATAACATGAATTCAGTAATGAGTAGCTTAGCTTCTAATGAAAAGCATATTGATAAACTTGTCAATTTGTTCGTTATGAAAAATCGTAAATTTTTTCAATGAAGTATATTGTTTTTACCAATATAAGCCCGAATTTTTCAATAAACAAAAAAGCCCAGTGTCTTCACAATGGGCTTCTAAGCAAAGGTTGTTTTACTTAAAAAGTAAAACCTTCTAAATTTAATGAGTTTGTAGACAGTACCATATCAAGATTTGAAGTTTGGTAGTCTTGATCACGTTGTTTCAAAATATCTTTAGTGACATGACCCACTGCGATTTCACGTAATGCAACCACGGTTGGTTTGTCATTATCCCACTCAACAGTTGGTTCCATACCTTGACGTGCTAATTGACGTGCACGTTTACTCGCTACCAGTACTAACTCGAAGCGGTTATCTACATGGTCTAAACAATCTTCAACGGTTACACGTGCCATAAGTTGTCTCGTTTGAACATCACATTTGAAAGACTAAATAGTATAAAAGGCTTTTATCCAAGACTCAAGTTATTCGCGATTGAGGGTAATTAAGTTTTCGATCAACTGTTGATGGCGAGTGCTTTGTTGCAAGGTAACTAAACGGTTTGCGGTGATGATTGCTTCTAGATCATGTACTGCTTTGTTGAAATCATCATTGATGATGACATAATCAAAATTGGAAAAATGACGCATATCTTCCACTGCGCAACTAAGACGGTGTTCAATTACATCCACTGAATCTGTGCCACGATTAGACAGACGTTGTCTTAAGTCATATTGTGTTGGTGGAAGGATAAAGATTTGTTTTGATTCAGGAAAAAGTCTGCGAACCTGTTCTGCACCTTGCCAGTCAATCTCTAATAAAACATCATGACCTTGTTGCAGCTGTTCTTTAACTTTAGCTTGTGATGTGCCGTAGTAATTTCCAAATACTTCTGCGTATTCGATAAAACCACCTTGTTCAACTTGAGCTAAAAATGTTTCTTTGCTGGTAAAATGATAATGAACACCATCGAGTTCACCAGGACGTTGATCGCGTGTTGTGTGTGAGACAGAAACGTGTAAATTGCTGACTCGATCGAGTAGGGCTTTAACCAAAGATGTTTTGCCTGTTCCTGAGGCAGCAGAAACGACAAACAATAGACCCGACATGATATTTTTCCTGATATGATAAAATATCTTGGCTATTGTAGTGTAGCGCACCATTAAACGAAATAGTTTGGTGTAAATATTCAGATCATGAGAGAGGATGTTATGGAAATCGTGTTGGCCAATCCACGAGGTTTTTGTGCTGGTGTTGACCGTGCTATAGCGATCGTCAATCGGGCATTGGAATGTTTTAATCCACCGATTTATGTTCGGCATGAGGTGGTTCATAATAAGTTTGTAGTTGATGACTTACGTCAGCGTGGTGCAGTTTTCGTTGATGAATTAGATCAAGTACCAGATGACTCTATTGTGATTTTTAGCGCACATGGTGTTTCTAAAGCAGTACAGCAAGAAGCTGAGCGTCGTGGCTTAAAAGTATTTGATGCAACCTGTCCTTTGGTCACCAAAGTTCATATCGAAGTGACTAAATATGCACGTGAAGGGACTGAGGCGATTTTGATTGGACATGAAGGCCATCCAGAAGTTGAAGGTACGATGGGGCAGTATGATAAGTCTCAAGGTGGTCAGATTTATTTGGTTGAAGATGAGCAAGATGTTGATGAGTTGGTGATTAGACACCCCGAAAAGGTGGCTTTTGTTACTCAAACAACGCTTTCAATCGATGATACTGCAAAAGTTATTGATGCGTTAAGAGCTAAGTTTCCCAAGATTCAAGGGCCACGCAAAGATGATATTTGCTATGCCACTCAGAATCGCCAAGATGCCGTGCGTGATTTGGCTGAACAATGTGATGTAGTGCTTGTCGTAGGCTCTCCAAACTCATCTAATTCAAATCGTTTGCGCGAACTTGCTGAGCGGATGGGGAAATCTGCATATTTAGTAGACAATGCTGATCAGCTTGAAAAAGTGTGGTTTCAGCAGGATAGTAAGATTGGTGTGACTGCTGGAGCATCAGCGCCTGAAATACTAATTAAACAAGTAATTCAGCGTTTACAAGATTGGGGGGCAACTCCTCCAAAAGAGTTACAAGGTCGCGAGGAAAATATTACGTTTAGTCTACCAAAAGAGTTGCGTATACAGGTGATACAGGCCTAATTTGTATAGAAAAATGTGAACTCAAAACGGATGGATAACACTCCATCCGTTTTTTTTGGGTGCTTATCTGCTTTGTATTGGTTCTGTAAAAATACAATTTAATATAGAGTAAGGAATTTTAAAAGAGTTGGGTGTAAGCGATGGGGGAAAATCGGGGATTCACCTTAATTGAGTTGTTGGTGACAATTGCGGTGTTGGCGATTATCGCGATGATGGCGGCTCCTTCGTTTGGGGATTTGATTGCAAAACGACATTTAGATACCTCAATTCGTGAGCTGTCTTTGGTGCTAAGTGATGCACGAGCGCAAGCTACAACTTTAAGAAAAAATGTGACGGTAAAATTTGAAAGTGGAACAAACACAGCAGAAGTTCGTTACTGGATACCCAAATATGACGATGTGGCTCTGAACTCGAATGCCAATGATGTTGACTTTTCTGATGTTACTTATAGTTCAGTAGGTATTCCGCGGCAGAGAACAAAAACAATTGATAATGAAAATTATGATGAACATCAAACCACAGATCTAACCACTACACCGCCTACTAATCCTCCAACAGTGGAAGTTTTATTACCGCTTAAATTTGAGTTATGTAATTCAAAAATAAATCAAAGTCGAACGATTACACTTTCAATGAATGGCACTGTAGAAAAAATCGAATCAGGGGTGTGCTCATGAATAACATGAATACGCAAAAAGGGGTTGGTTTAATAGAGGTCTTGGTTGCCTTGCTTTTGTTAGCTATTGGTATTTTAGGCTTTGTTGGTTTGCAGTTGAGAGCTATGGATGCAGCAAATGAGGCAACAGATCGGACCATTGCAATTAATATAGCGCGTGATTTAGCTGAACGTATGAGGGTAAATAGGTTGGCCTTACCTGAGTATAAAGTAGCAATCAATGCCAAAACTGAAAAAAGTGGCTGTGTAGGAAGTGAGCAAGGTTATTTGCCGAATTGTTCTAGTGAAGAAATGGCAGAGGTTGATTCTAGTCAGATTACTGAGAAAGCAGCTGAAGTTGGCCATACTGTAAAAATCAATAATTGTGTTGGTAGTAGTTTGAACTGTATTTATGTCGCTTGGGGCGATACCAATATAGACAGTAACTTAGATGCTTGTATTGATGCTTCGACTGGAGCATATGTAGCGAATTCTAAATGCTTGGTTATGGAGGCTTTTTAAAATGAGTTTGAATAAAAAGCTTTTTTCATTTTCCAAACAAAGCGGCTTCACTCTTTTAGAACTTATGATTGCGCTTAGCCTAGGGCTGATTGTTAGTGCAATTGCGATTCAGTTGGCTTTAACAGGGCAAAAAGGTGTATCTACTCAACAGGCACTTTCTGATTTGCATAATGATTCATTGTTTGGCTTGGAAACATTTGTTCGTGAAATACGCTTGGCTAATTTAAATGCGGTTGAACCGATAATTAACGATACGGTTCTTCATGGGGGAATCGTGTTGGACGCACGCAACTACACCCAAAAATTTAAGACTGATGAGGATGGAAAACCTACTACAACTTTAGACATTACACTTAAAAATGCTTTGTCTGAGGGTGCGGTAAGTGATTCATCTAACTTAGTGGGGCAAGCAAGTGACCAATTGGTGATTCAATATAAAAACTCTATGGGTAATCGGTTTGACTGTGAGGGTCGCGAAATTGTGAGAGATGCGTATGTGGTACAGCGTTATTTTTTAAGAAGTGATACCAATAGAAATGACCCAAATAAACCATTGGCTTTAGCGTGTAAAGCTTTTAGCTATATGGGGGATGAGCCTGCAGAAATTGATTTATCTGGTGATGGCCAAATTATGATTCCTAGAGTCGATCATTTAAGTGTGCAATTGGTTGTTGCCAGAGATGGAATGAACAGCACTTGTTCGGCAGCTGCAGATGCAGATGGGCAGTTAGATTGTTTTGGTCAAATTTCAATTGATGATTATAAAAAGCTTACGGGTGCCGTGAAACCGCAGATTGTCGCAGTCAAAGTAGGGCTGTTAGTTCGTTCTAATAATACCGTGGGAAATAATGACTTATTTAATGCTGATAAAGAATATCAAGTTTTAAATACTGGGGATACAGGGGCGAAATTAATTCCACATGACAAAAATAAGTTGTATATGCGAAATGTAGTTACACAAACCATTGCGATACGTAATGGTTTCGGTATCGAGAAGTAAGGAGTTGAGAATGAATCTACCAAAAGTAAATCATAGACACTCCCAAAATGGTTCAGTACTTATTGTTGTATTGGTGATGCTGATTGTGATTGCAATTGCGGGTACATGGGCAATTCGCTCCAGTATTACCTCTTTGAATATTTCGACCAATGCTCAAGCAAGCTCATTGTTAGTTCAAAACAGTGATTCGGTATTTTTTACTTTAGAAAATAAAACCAGTAATGCTTTGCAATTTGCTCAAATGCGTATTGGTGATGGCATGTTGGCTTATGCGCTACGTCCCGAAAATAAAGGTAAAGAGTTAGTATTTTGTGTGCGGGGCAGTGTGGCAGATAACTTTTCTGGGAGTCGTATTGCAAGTTCTGTGTATTGGCAGAATAAGAAAATTGTAAATACCGAGTTAGGACAAAATGGTTTTTGTCAAACAACTCGTGGTGATTTTATCAGTGGTCGCCAAGCTGTAATGACTCAGGTTACTGTGCGTGCGGCAGATACGGATCGAGATTGGGAACACATGATGGAAGGCGATGACAAAGAAAGCTCAAAGGGTACGGGAATTCAGCGTGTGGTGATTACTGCAACCTCTTTACTTCCAAATTTAAGTTCAGCCAGTGTTCAACAAGTCAATAATTGTTTGAAAAATCACACCAGTTTTGTTGATCCTTTGGTTGAAAACGATACCGTGACCGATTGTTTGGCAAGAAATAATGTTCCATATAGTACTCAAGATATGGAATACAGTTTGCGTTCACTGAAAGCCTCTTAGGAGATGAATATGAAAACTTTAAAAAATCATCAGGCTAATGTGCTAGATGTGAAGGCACGAGCTAAAGAATTTGGGCATAAGTTCAAGTTAAGTACTTTGGCAGGTGCAATGACCTTGCTTATTGCTCAAAGCAGTACCAGTTACGCCAGTGATATTGAAATTTATACTAAACCAAACTCGAATGCAGGTTCTGGTGTGGTGGTAATGATGCTGGATACGTCGGGGAGTATGTCTGTAACAGCAGCAGGTGCCTCAGCTTGTGATTTGCCTAAAGGGTTAACAGATTATAGAACTATGTATAGAAATACAGAAAATACATCTGGAGGATATACTCGTGAATACTGTTACTTCAATTCGAATAGCTCTATAGAAGCTTATTATTATAAAAAAACTGGTTCACAATGGTATAAATGTCCTATTGGTACAGTTTCAGTGTCAGATAGTTGTTTTGTTAAAATTGATGGTTTACCAGATATAACTGGTTTTACGGGTGGATGGCAAGGAGGGTCTCAGTACTTTTATAAAACCTTAACTCGTAATGATAAGTTTTATGATCGAATGAGCCGCTTAAAAGATGCTTTGTATACTTTAGCAACTATGCCTGTTTATAATAAAGACACGGGAGAAGGGATTAAGTCTGATGTAAAAATCGGAATTGGAACTTTCCCTTAT
>NZ_DJLC01000120.1:0-1521 GCF_002434875.1 Acinetobacter sp. UBA6526
AGAATAGCTTTGTGCAACAAAGCCACGAAAAATCAAACATAAAGGCTTATTTAAAACAAAGTGTATTCCCTAATCCCCCCTTTAAGATGAGGCCCTTATATGTGGGGATTTTTTATGCTTTAAAACAGAGGAATAAGAATGAATATCTTCAAAAATCTTTTTATTTTTGCTTTCTCAGTTGTAATAATTTTTCTCGTTATTATATTTTTTGATAAGCTCGGAATGAATAAAAACTTTAATTTATTCTTTTCTTCATTCTTATATTCAGTCTTCATCTCATTGTATTTTAAAAATACATTCATCAGCTTGATGTGCTTTTTTGTATTTTATTCCCTTCTATTTGTACTAAGTAACTCATTGGAAGTTCTGCTGATGCTTTTAACTTCACTTTCAACACTTACTTTAATCAATCTCGCTTTACCAAAACTAAAAAACGAACCAGATGTCATTCATATCCCAATGGGATAAGTCCAAAAGCATTTGAGACAGCTTCAAAATGAGGCTGTCTCGTGTCTGTCTAGCATATTGAGACAGTCAATACGTTGGATGTCACCTAATTTCCACCTAGAACATAAAGGATATAGTGAGCGAGCCTTTATCTATCGAAATCGCTCTAATACAGTAGAAGCTTCAATCAAGGCTTCATAAAAAGTGAAAATAAAACAACAGACGATAAAAAAGCCCACCTAATGTGAGCTTTTTTATTGTGATCTAATGTCTTAGATCACCGTAATCGTTTTAGCTACTGGCCCTTTCTGCCCCTCACCTAACGTAAATGTTACGCGTTGCCCTTCTTGTAGTGCTCGAAAGCCTTTACTTTGGATTTCACTAAAATGGGCAAATACTTCTTGGCCAGAATCAGATTGAATAAATCCAAATCCTTTCTTTTCATTGAACCATTTTACTGTACCATTGATTGTTTCACTCATGCCTGCTGTACCTTCAAATATCTTGTTTGAATATAAATAAAATTAGACCGTGATGCTTTCAATCAGCCTATTTTCATTTAATAAGTACTACAGCTATGTGAAATTTTTATGTCAATCGATAAAGCTGATTCACCGAAGTATAGAAGCTATTTCCATCTAAATTAAAGTCAATTTCTTGACCAGACTCTAGTAGAACTTTTTTCCCAACTTCAACCCATTTAAAACCTTCCAACGTATTTTGTTGACGTTTAAGTGGGATAATTTGTACAGATATTTCATTGCCATTCACGGCTTTGGCTATACGCCATTCATTGATAATTTTCACGACAGAATCACTCATTACTGAGCTCAAGTGATCGATTTTGATTTACTACAAGATTAGACAAATGAGAGAGGATAACAACATTTCTAGAATCTAATAATTTTAGCTTTATTTAGGGTTATTTAAGCTAATTTCATTGCCAAAGTGATTATGACCATCAGCAATATTTAAAACATCACAGAGCAAAATTCAAATAAATAAATTGGTAGCGGGAGCTGGATTTGAACCAACGACCTTCGGGTTATGAGCCCGACGAGCTACCAGACTGCT
>NZ_DJLC01000120.1:1846-43314 GCF_002434875.1 Acinetobacter sp. UBA6526
TACCAGACTGCTCCATCCCGCACCAGAGGTTATGCTTTATACGCCTATAATTTCGATTAATCAAGCTTTTCACTAAAAAAATGCAAATTTAGTATATTTTACACCCAAAACCTTTAAATTGACGCTAAAAAACACTTTCCAAGTCTTTTGATTTTCCTCTCTCAAAAAGTACTTTTTGATAAAAAAATTACAATGAAAATAAAAAGTAGAAAAATAAAAAACTCGGATTAAATATCCGAGTTTTTTTATAGTCAACAACCTATTTTCATCTAAGTTAATGTGGTGCAGGTCCACCAGAGATCGGTTTCGGTTTTGGACTCAACCAAATGAATGCACTCGCAAATATAAATACCAATGCCAAAAGCATAAATACATGGTTGGCTGATATGGTAATTGCCTCTTTATCGACTAAATTCGCAATCACACCCAGTGTTGCATCTGGAGAGAATCCATTTTGAAGCAAGCTATTTTGTACTTCTTGCGGATGTAAAGTATTAACCATTTCACTACGCGCCACTTTGGTATGATCATCCCAAATCGTCACTGCAATCGATGCACCAATAGCCCCTGCCATGGTCCGTAAAAAGTTCATCAAACCTGCGGCAGAAGCCATTTCAGATGGTAGTACCGATCCCATTGCAATATTCGACAGCGGAATAAAGAAAAACGGTACAGCAAAGCCCTGCAAAATCTGCGGCCATGCCAAGGCCATAAAGTCTGCATCGGTCACCCAAAACATACGCATGACGGTAACAACACCGAGCAAAGCTAAACCAAAACTTGCCAATCCTCGTGGATCGTATTTCGTTGCCAGTTTCGCAACGATAGGCGACATGGTTAAACTACCAAATCCCATCGTGGCGGTGAGATAACCAGCCCATGTTGCGGTATAACCCAAATTGATCTGTAACCATTGCGGGATCAAGACAATACTGCCAAAGAATGAGCCAAAGCCAAAAGCCAGTGCGAGCACTGAAACAGCAAATCCCCGATGCCTAAATACATAGAGATTGACCACAGGATGCTTCTCAGTCAGTTCCCAGATCATAAACACGATAAAGCCAACAACAGCGATCAGAGCAAGCATAATAATGCTGCTGCTATTGAACCAATCCCGCTCATGTCCAAGATCAAGCATGAGTTGCAATGCGCCAATCCACAACACCAATAAGCCCAAGCCAATGGCATCAATACGTAATTTTTCAGTTTTGGTTTCAGCAACAGATAGCAAGCGTATCGCAGCTAAAACACAGAAAATACCAACAGGAATGTTAATAAAGAAAATCCAGTGCCACGACAAATTATCACTGATTAAGCCACCCAAAATCGGACCTAAAATTGGGCCAACGACAGTGGTCATTGCCCACATGCCCAGGGCTTGTGAATGTTTTTCTGGAGGGAAAATACGCATGAGCAAGGTTTGACTGAGTGGCATCAGTGGACCCCCACAAAGCCCTTGACCTATACGGAAAAATACCAACGTTTCCAGTGAGGTCGCTAAACCACAGAGGAATGAAAAAATAGTGAAACCAATCAGTCCAAAGACAAAGACCCGAACAGTCCCAAAACGTCCAGCCAACCAGCCAGTTAAAGGAACACAAATTGCTTCAGCCACAGCATAGGACGTAATAACCCAAGTCCCTTGTGAACTTGAAACAGCTAAGTTCCCTGTGATGTGGGGTACAGATACATTGGCAATGGTGGTATCTAAGACCACCATAAAGTTTGAGAGTGCGATAACAAATGCTGCAAGCAGTAATCGGCCACCACTCAGTTCTGCAAAAGGTGTTTGCGTTTTCATGGCTAATTACTTCGATGCAAGGTCAATATCCGCTTCCATCGACAAGCCGACACGCAGTGGATGTTCAGCAAGCTCTTTTGGATCTAGAGAAATACGTACAGGTAAACGTTGTACCACCTTAATCCAGTTACCTGTTGCGTTCTGAGCCGGAATTAAAGCAAATGCGGCACCTGTACCGCCAGAGAAGCCTTGAACTACACCATGGTAAACCACATCATCACCGTATAAATCAGATTTGAGTGTAACTTTCTGCCCTGCTTTTACTTTCGCAAGTTGGCTTTCTTTATAATTCGCATCAACATAAAGCGCAGCAACAGGAACCACTGACATTATCACGGTACCGGGTGCTACACGCTGTCCAATCTGGATATTTTTACGTGTTACAACACCATCGACTGGTGCTCGGATCACCGTACGATCTAAATCCAATTTGGCTTGTTCAACATGGGCTTGAGCAACCAAAACATCAGGCGTAGATGATTCATTGACCCCTTGAATCAATGCTTCATTTGCGGCCAAAGTACTTTCAGCTGCTTTACGGCTTGACGTTGCTTGAGCCAATCCAGCCTGCGCTAAATCCAAACTTGCTTTTGCTGTTGATACAGCACTTTGTGCTTTACTCAA
Organism: Acinetobacter sp. UBA6526; assembly: GCF_002434875.1. Lineage (NCBI taxonomy): Bacteria > Pseudomonadati > Pseudomonadota > Gammaproteobacteria > Moraxellales > Moraxellaceae > Acinetobacter > Acinetobacter sp. UBA6526. The sequence goes on from NZ_DJLC01000120.1 coordinate 4,272, forward strand.
TTCTTCTTTTGAAATTGCGCCAGAAGCTGCCAGTTCATTACGGCGTTTTAATTCTAGCGTTGCACGATCAAAATCAGCTTGTGCTTTAGTTACTTGTGCTTGGGCACTAATAATTTCATCATTACGAACCACAACTTGCGAGTTAAGTGAGCTGCTGTTTGCCTGACTCTGTTTGTATTGACGTTGCGCTTTTGCCAATTCAGCTTGAGCTTGTGCCAATTGAATTTTGGCATCACGCTCATCAATGCGAACCAGTACATCACCCTGTTTTACTTGTTGTGTATCTTTAACCAAAACATCGGCAACCTGACCACTCACCATCGAAGTAATTTGTGCAGTTTCCGCCCCTACATAGGCGTTATCTGTGGTCACTGAATGGTTAAAGAAAATCGCCCAAATGCCATACAAAATTGCTGCAAGAATAAGAATGAGTGCAAAAAATCCTAAAAACTTTTTACGTTTTGCTTTCATTGCATCATCTGATGCCGAATTTAAAGCAGCATCTTGTTGATTTGCTTGGGCGTCACTCATAAGTTATTCCTGAAAATTAAATAAAATTTTAACTTTTGGTTTAATCAGCCGATCAGTCTATTTTTAAAAACTTAACCGAATGTTAAAACCACAGATCAAAATTCGAGCAAAAAATTTAAAAGCATTCTAACGACAAAAAATCATATAGCGAGAATAAAAAAAATAACTGGTGCGTTCAATTCTTATATTTTGATAATTATTTTCGGCAAAACTTATATACAAATATAAAAAAAGCGTCTGAGACGCTTTAATTATTGGTCTATTTTTTTAAAATGCATATGAAGCGATTGCTGTTGCAATTGGTTTCCCTTCATCATTGACCATCGTCATTCTCATCGTGCAACCTTTACGTCCTAAACGTAAAGTTTCTGCTCGAGCAATAAAATATTTTCCACGACCCGGCGCAAGATAATCCACACGCATATCAACTGTCGCCAAACGTGACACTTTTTTGATGGTATCGGGTAAATCCTCAGGTGTTGCACGGCGATAGAGCTGTTCCATAGCAACCACACCACCAATGCTATCTAACATTGTTGCAGCAACTCCACCATGTAAAATTTGAAATGCGACATTCCCGACCAACTCAGGCTGCATTTCACAATATCCTTCAATCTGATCATCAACGACACGCATGACCATGCCACTGTACTTAAAAAAAGGACAGGCATTAAATGCTTTACAAAGCTGCTTCAAGACCACGTCATGATCTGCCTTTGCACCTAATTGAATATTTCCAGTCCAGTTTCTCTTTACATCATTCATACGCTGCTAACATCCAAGGGAACGATAAATGCCCCATTATTTTGCACAAACTTTAAAATATGGGGCTACAATAGCTAGGTTTTTCAATTGATCTAAGCCGCTAAGTTTTCTCCCCTAGCATGACTTAAATGATTCAATTATTCCTATAGTGTAATACTGAACATCGAGATTGTTATGACTTATACGTTCAATCGCCCAGCTTTCCCAGCGACGCGCATGCGCCGTATCCGTAAAAATGACCAACTTCGTGCCATGGTCAGCGAAACGCAACTCACAGCAAATCATCTGATTTATCCAGTATTTGTATTACCGGGACAGCAACAAACGCAAGACATTCCAAGCATGCCAAATGTGCAACGCTTATCAGCTGACTTGCTGTTAAAAAAAGCAGAAAGCTTACTGGAACTGGGCGTATCAAAGCTTGCATTATTTCCAGTCACGCCACAAGAAGACAAAAGCCTAACAGCAGAAGCGGCATGGGATGAAAATGGTTTAGTACAAACAACCTGTCGCTTACTAAAAAAAGAATTGCCAGAAATGGTACTCATTACCGATGGCGCACTTGATCCTTATACAACACATGGTCAGGACGGTATCATTGATGAGACAGGTTATGTACTCAATGACGAAACAGTTGAATGCCTCGTAAAGCAAGCACTTAGCCATGCAGCTGCGGGTGCAGATGTTGTTGCACCAAGTGATATGATGGACGGTCGCATTGGTGCGATTCGCCAAGCACTTGAGCAGAATAATTTTATTTATACCAATATCATGGCGTATTCAGCTAAATATGCCTCAAGTTTCTACGGCCCATTCCGTGATGCAGTTGGTTCTGCTAGCAACCTAAAAGGCGGCAATAAATATAATTACCAAATGGATGTCGGCAACCGTGCAGAAGCACTGCATGAAATCGCCCTTGATATTCAAGAAGGTGCAGACATGGTGATCGTCAAACCCGGTATGCCTTATTTAGATATTGTCCGTGAAGTAAAAGATACGTTTGGTGTGCCAACTTTCATCTATCAAGTCAGTGGTGAGTACGCCATGCTTGCGGGTGCGATTCAAAATGGCTGGTTATCTGAAAGTGTTATTTTAGAGTCTTTAATGTGCTGCCGTCGTGCTGGTGCTGATGGGATTTGGACGTATTTTGCTGAAGATGCAGCGCGTAAACTGAAAGAGATGAAATGATTGATCTGATTTTGGTATAAAACCTTATACTGAAATTGGATACTCGGAAACGTCATCCGCAATTGTTTGAGACAGGACAACATTAAAAGAATGATGTTTCTGCGATTAACTAAACGAGTTGATGGTAAACAACGAGTTTTGCGGATGACAATGCCTTTGCTCTTACGAAGCTTCAAACGCTTCTCAGGGCAAACCAAAGTAAGTCTAGCTGAAGGCTAAGCATAGAATAGATTGAGAACTCGGCAAGACTCCGCCGTATTTATTCTTATTAATTTAGATCAAATTTGGGCGCTCACCCAAATTAAGCAAATAAAACTGGTTAACATGCATATTGCCATCATTGGTGCGGGTATCAGCGGATTAATGACCGCATTAGAACTTGTTGAACAAGGCTGTTCAGTCGACATTTTTGATCAACAGCAAGCGGGGCAAGCTGCTTCTTGGGCAGGTGGAGGAATCCTTTCTCCGATGTACCCTTGGCGATATGCGCCAGAGGTCAATCAACTTGCTCAATATGGTAAATCCCTCTACCAAAAGTGGAATGAAAAGTTGCTGCCGATTACAGGAATCGACTTTCAAATCCACGATACAGGTATGCTGATTTTCGATCAGGAAGACTTTAACGTTGGTCTTGATTATGCAACTCAATTTAATGAACCTATGCAACAGGCTCATTTATTAAATAGAGAAAAATTAGAACATGTTAATCCGCATATTTCGGCACAATTTCAACAAGCGATTTATTTCCCACAACTATCCAATGTACGCAATCCACGACTATTGCAATCACTGATTCACTATTTAAAACAACATCCCCTCGTTCAATTTTTTGAACATTGTCCAATTGAAAAGCTACTGATTCAAAATCATAAAGCACAAGGCGTACAACTCAATGACGGACAGCGTTTTTATGCAGACCATGTGGTACTGGCTTCAGGCGCGTGGAGTCAGCATTGGCTAGAACAACTGCAACGAGAAATTCCAGTTCATCCAGTTCAAGGGCAAATGCTATTATTCAAAACACCCGAAAACTGGTTACCTACCATGTGCATGAATCGTGTGATGTATCTGATTCCTCGCCAAGATGGACATATCGTATGTGGCTCAAGCATGGCGGAAGTTGGTTTCAATACAAGTACCGATAGGCAAACACAACAGAATATTTTAGATGCTTGCTTAGAAATGGTGCCCGAACTTGCGCAGTTTCCAATTGTAAAACGTTGGGCTGGTCTACGCCCAAGCTCGCCTAGAGGGATTCCATATATTGGTAAAATGCCTGATATCGAAAACCTTTGGGCAAACTTTGGACATTTTCGCAACGGACTATGTATGGGTTCTGGCTCTGCCCTTTTACTACGCCAATTGATTTTAGAACAAAATACCATTATTGATCCCAACGCCTATTCACCTAGCCGCTTAGAAAAAACATTATTGATGACGAGCTAAAATGTCATTGAGGGCTGATTCAAGTGTTGGATATTGGAATTGAAAACCATACTCAACCAAAGCTTTGGGTTCAACAAATTGACCATTTAAAATCAATTGAGACTGTTCACCTAACATCAATTCAAAAATACATTTTGGCATTGGCAGCAGTGGCTTACGCTTTAAAATTTTTGCCGCAACTTTTACAAATTGCTGCTGATTTGATTGCTCAGGTGCAACCAAATTATAGACTTTTTGTGCTTGATCAGATGTGAATAAAAATTCGATTGCGCTGAGCACATCTTGGATATGAATCCATACAATCGGCTGTCTTCCAGATGCAATTCGTCCCACTGTATTTAAACGAATGGGCAGTAACATTTGCGGCAGAATTCCACCACGACCAAACACAACCCCCAAACGAATGATTTTGGTGTTTCTTGCAGTGAATTTGAGCGCCATTTGCTCCCATTTTTGGCAAAGTTCAGACATAAATATAGCTTGGGGCGGTGTATTTTCATCGCAACTTACCGCCCATTGTTCATTTGGATCAATGCCGTAATAACCAATTGCAGAACCAGAAATAATGCACTTGGGGAAGATTTGATGTACATCTAGCCATTCATACAGCTTTTGCGTCATTGCAACACGGCTTTCAATCAGCTGTTGTTTACGATTTTCAGTCCAACGCTTAGCGCCTATATTCTCCCCTGCTAGATTTACAACATAATCAATTTGTGTCGTCTCTATTTGCTCAAAATGATTCACCCAATACAGATCAGGATGATCCGATGATTTATTCCTTTGCCGCGTCAATGCGATGACTGTATATTGTCTTTCCAATAAATAAGCTAAAAGATGAGAACCAATAAAACCACTTGCTCCCGTCACCAATACAGTCAATTTTTGCATCTCACGACCTATCAAAAATTATGTGTATTTGTAGTCTTAGCAAAATAAAAGTGAATTACAAGTGAACTTTTTTAGTGCGTATTAAACATCTTGTTCGCCATTCGTTGAGCTTGTGGACCATAAAACCAAAAAGTAATCAGAAATAATGGAACGGCAATGACGAACCACATGGCTAAAACTGTCAATAAAAATGCAGGTTGTTTTAAATACAATAAAAAGTTCTGCCAAATTTCAGGGTCTTTACGTGCAAAGATAAATAAACCAAGCAATAAACCACAAGCGTTATACCCCCAAAAGATCAAAGTAAAGCCCAGTGTTAATCGTTTTTTCTCTTGAGGTGTTGGCGCACGACGCTGTTTTTTTAGAAATCTGAATAAAACAAAAATTATCGCGATCAAATAAGGAATCGCTGTTAACACACCGCCTACACTATTTGGTAAAATTGCAGCCAAGATACCAGCTATCAAAGTTGCAAGCAGACAAATAATAAAAAACCAAATATAGTACAAACGCAATGAAATCATAAAGATAAACCTAATAGAATCGGCTTTGAAAAATAATTATAAATTTTTTTCTCTTTTTTTTCATTTTTATGTCAACCAATCCTCATCGAGCAGCGTTATATAGGGTACAAGGTCGCAGCAACCGAATGTTCATTGCACGGCATCCGCAATATTTTTCGGTGACCTTTCATTATGACTCTCCATCTTTGGCAAAGGTTTTGTTAGCAGCCAAAACCTTTAATAAAGATTTTGACCGACGATTTCTCATCACTCGAATCGTCGGTTTTTATTTTTTATCATCAACAAAAATAACAAGGATAAAAATATGAATCATCTTATTTATTTTGAAATTCAGTCTTCAAATCCAAAGCGTGACATCCATTTTTATCAATCTGTGTTTGATTGGCACTTCGAAAAAACTGAGGGGCTTCCAATTGAATATTACCGTATCGAAACATCTGGAATTCACGGTGGTCTATTACAACGTCCTGTTGCCATACCACCTATGGAATGTGGTACCAATGCCTTTACTTGCTCCATTCAAGTTGAAAACTTTGATGAAACGGCAAATAAAATCTTAAATTTAGGCGGTACTGTTGCTATGCCAAAATTTGCGATTCCAAATCGTTGCTGGCAAGGCTATTTTGTCGATTTGGATCACAATGTATTTGGGATTTGCGAGGTCGATGAAAATGCCAAATAAACCTGTCATCCCAATATGTTATATGACCAATCAGAAAAACTTAAACTTCATTTTCCTTTAAAATCAGGTAGTCTTCTTTCAAGCATAGCCTTTACACCCTCTTGGGCATCTTGAGATGAAAATAACGGTTTGAGATAACTATCCATTTTCTGAAATGCAAACATCTGTCCTTCGGTTACAGCATCGGTTGCTGATGCCAATAAGGCCTGTACTGCCAATGGTGCGGCAATACAAATTTCTTGTGCCACCTCGATAGCGCGATCTAGCTGTTTACCTTTTTCAACGATCTCTGAAAGCAAATTAAGTTTATCTGCTGTTTGAGTGTCAAAGGTCTTACCCGTTAACAAATATGGCATCGCTTTTTGCCAGCCTGCTGCTTGTACAAATCTTACCGTCGCTCCACCAAATGGCATAATTCCACGTAATACTTCAAGCTGTCCAAATATGGTGTCTTCACTTGCAATCACTACATCAGCATTGAGCATTAACTCAACGCCTGCGGTATAACAAAAGCCTTGTACGGCGACAACAATAGGTTTCGTTCTATGTCGTCCACTCACACCCCAAGGATTTACTTGACCTTCCTCAAAATTAAAAATTCCTTGTGGAATTTTCGGTTGTAATTCGACCAGATCTAAACCCGCAGTGAAATGATCACCATGTGCAAAAATCACGGCGCAACGCAATTCAGGATTATTTTCATACTCAGTTAAGGCTAGGGATAAATCGGCAATCATATGACTGTCAAAAGCATTACGCTTTGCGACCCGATCTAAGCCGATCAACATAATATGTCCCATTATTTCTCGGCTTACTTTTCCTAAGCTCATTTTATTTTCCTCTTTGTAATCATCATCTCGGTAATAAACTAATTGATGGTTTAAATATCTTCAATGTATGTCTTGTAGATTTTTTGGCTTAAACACAACTCTTTTTTTGATTTAATTAAAAGTATTTCAATCATCATATTTTAGGTATTTTTGCATTGATTAGAAAAATGAATAAACAGTGAATTTTTTTAATCAGAAACTTGATTAAATACTGATTTAATTTACCTTTTCAAAATTTAGCTCGATAAAATCAATATAAAAATATGTCTGAATTCTCAAACTAAACGGATCAACTTTTAACTTCGCCTGACCATTTCAACCATGTGCACTGATTTGTCGCATCATCATTTTGACGTTATTATAGTCAATATGAAGAAAATGATGTCGAGCAAAGCACACACTTATTCTTATAGATTCAAACGCATTATCATCTATCAATGATGTTATACGAACCCTCTATCGACTTAAAAAATTTAAGAAAAATATCGAAAGGAAAGGTTTTGTATGACTTCCACAACAGAAACAAAAGGATTTTTTAAAACAGCAATCTTACTTCCTGTTTTTATTCCAGCCGTTATCGTCATTGTCTTCGTGCTATTTGGAACAATCAGTAATCCAGAATTAGCAGGTCAATTTTTCTCAGAAGTTCTTAACTATGTAACCCATACTTTTGGTTGGTTCTACATGTTAGCCGTCGCAACATTTCTTATTTTTATTGTTGGGATTGCAATGAGTAGCTGGGGAAATATCAGATTAGGCCCTGATCACGCTGAGCCAGAATATAGTTTTTTATCATGGTTCGCGATGCTATTTTCAGCAGGTTATGGTATTGCGCTTTTATTCTTTGGGGTGGCCGAACCTGTTTTGCATTTTAGTCAGCCACCTCAAGGGACACCAGAAAGCGTAGATGCCGCCAAACAAGCCATGCAAATCGCCTATTTCCATTGGGGTTTCCATATCTGGGCAATCTATGGCGTGGTTGGCTTATCACTTGCCTATTTCACTTTTCGTCATGGCCTACCACTGGCAATGCGTTCGACATTATTCCCCTTAATTGGAAATCGCATTAATGGCTGGATGGGACATACCGTTGATACCTTTGCAATTTTAGGTACTTTATTTGGGATTGCCACGACCTTAGGATTATCTGTAACGCAAATTAATACGGGGATGAATTACTTATTCCCTTCTATCCCAATTAGCACGCCTGTGCAGATTGCAACCATTTTAATTATCACGCTGTTGGCAACTTTTTCCGTTGTTGCAGGTATGGATAAAGGCATTAAGCGACTCTCCATTATTAATATTGGACTTGCTGTTGCGCTCATGTTGTTTGTATTTATTGTTGGCCCAACCTTATTTATTTTACAAACATTTGTTGAAAATACAGGAAGCTATCTCAGTAATTTAGTTGAACGAACTTTTAGTTTACAAGCTTATACATCAAATGACTGGATCGGAAACTGGACTTTATTCATCTTTGGCTGGACGATTTCATGGGCACCATTTGTTGGTATCTTTATTGCGAAGATTAGTCGTGGACGAACCATTCGACAGTTTATTGTTGGGATCATGCTCATTCCAACCTTTTTTACATTCTTATGGTTTTCCGTCTTCGGTGATACCGCTCTGCATTTGATTATGGTCGAGGGTTATCGCTCACTGGTGCAAGATGTTCAACAAGATAAAGCAATTGCCTTATTTAAGCTCTATGAACATTTACCACTCACGTCTTTATTATCCTTTCTCAGTGTTATTTTGATTATTACTTTCTTCGTAACCTCAGCAGACTCAGGCTCATTAGTGATTGATTCCCTTGCCTCTGGCGGAGTAACCGATACTCCGATTTGGCAACGTATCTTCTGGTCGACCACACAAGGATTAATTGCTTCGGCATTACTACTTGCTGGTGGTTTAACGGCTTTACAAACGGCCTCTATTGTCAGTGCGCTGCCCTTTACCATCATTATGTTGATTGCAATTATTGGAATGTGCCGAGCCTTGGTGATTGAACAACATCGCAATGCAAGCTTAACTCACCATCAACCGACCCAACACGCCCCTGAAAAAAGTGATGATACAGAATCCTTAATTCAACGTCGTCTACACTGTCTTGTAACGTTCCCAACTCAGCAACAAGTGAGTCAATTTATCGCAACGACGGCTTATCAAAGTATGGAAGCGGTTAAACAAGGTTTCCAAGATAAAGATTGGCCTTTTGAAGTGATTTACGATGAAGTCAATACGCGAGTGCAACTCAGACTATCCGAACTCGATAATGTTGAATTTATCTACGAGATTAGGATGTGTGAATATACGATTCCAAGCTACATGAAAGACTTGAAGCGTAAGGAATACGTTGATCAAGAAAAATATTATCGCGCTGAGGTTTTCTTACTTCGTGGTGGTCGAGCGTATGATGTTTATGGTTTTGATCAAAGTTCTCTTATCAATGATATTTTAAATCAGTTTGAGAAATATCTTCACTTCTTGCATATTTCACCAAGCACTTTACCGTGGAAAATGGAAAGTGATATGCATCATTAATCTGATATCAAAATGCCCTAAATTATGTAAATAATTTGGGGCTTTTATTTTATGGCTTTGATCTTCCCTCACACATTCAGATAACACGATCCTATTTTAAGTACCAATTTATGCTACCTTATCCCTATTCAAAAATAGGGATTTTCTATTTCATGACTGTGCGTTTTTTTCATACGTCTGACTGGCATTTGGGACAGTTTTTTTATAACCACTCACGCCAATATGAACATGAACAATTTCTTGTATGGTTACTGGAACAGATCAAAATAAAACAACCGCATGCGCTATTGATCGCGGGTGATATTTTTGATGTCATCAATCCCAGCTCACAAGCACAAAAACAACTTTATCAATTTCTCGCAGATGCGCATGATCTTGCGCCACAAATGCAAACTTTAATGATTGCAGGTAATCATGACTCAGGTTATCGTATCGAACAAGTTGAGCCTTTATTAGAAAAATATAATGCCAAAACCGTCGGCGTGATTCGTTGGAATCAAGACAAAAGCCTCGACTTGGAGCGTTTAATTTTACCGATTTATGATGAGCAAAAACAGATTGTGGCATGGTGTATTGCCCTACCTTTCTTGCGTTCAGCAGAAATCACTGGGTTTAATGAACACACCACCAACAGCCAAAATGCGATTGCTTATTTACATCAACACTTAATTGAAGAAGCTAAACGTCGTAAAACCGATGACCAAGCACTGATTTTAATGTCACATGCACATATGCAAGGTGGAGAAACCTCAGATTCAGAGCGACTAATTATTATTGGCAATGAAGAAGCACTTTCGACTGCTTTATTCGACGACAGTATTGATTATGTGGCTCTTGGGCATTTGCATAAACCACAGAAAGTTCAACATCCACATATTCGCTATAGTGGCTCACCGATCCCACTTTCCTTTAGTGAAATTAACTACAAACATCAAGTGGTCGATGTCACAATTGACTCAGCAAATGTTGAAAATAAATTTTCTTTTGATGCCATTGCGATTCCACGATCAATTCAGTTGCATAAAATCAAAGGCGAATTGAATGAAGTCATGCAGCGTCTTAAAAATTTACCCAATGAACCCATCGAAAACATTGATCACCGAGAATATGTCGATATCGAATACCACACTGCCACACCACCACAACCCAATTTAAGACAACAATTTGAAGATGCGCTACCTAAAGATCGTTATCGCTTGGTACGCATTTCAAGACAGTATTTGTCTACTGAAAACTCAACTGAAACTAAGCAAAGTATCAATTTAGAACCGCCAACACCTGAAAAGCTTTTCGAACAAATTTGGGAGAAAAAAGGATATGACAACGATAGTGAAGTGATCAAAGACTTTATGAGCCTCGTTGCTGAAGCACAAAAACAACTTGAAGATGATCAGACTGTTTAAGGATTTGCCGTGAAAATTTTATCGATTCGACTTAAAAATTTGGCATCTCTTGCAGGTGAACATTTTATTGATTTTGAAAGCGAACCACTGGCAAGTGCTGGTTTAATTGCCATTGTCGGCAAAACAGGCGCAGGTAAATCTACACTACTTGATGCGATGTGTTTAGCTTTGTTCAATCAAATTCCTCGTCTTAAATCGAGCGATGGCAAACTGGTCGATGTTGATGGTTCAGAGCTGCTGACTAATTCCCCTTTGACAGTATTACGTCGTGGGACGGGACATGGTTTTGCTGAACTGTGTTTTGTTGCTCAGGATCAAAAACATTATCAAGCACGTTGGGAAATTAAACGCGCCCGTGAAAACCCAAATGGCAAACTACAAAGTGTACAACGGTCATTAAAATGCCTGACTGATGGTGTGGTGATTGCAGATAAAACCAAAGCCGTAGAAAATCATATTCAACACATTACCCAACTCAGTTTTGAACAATTCACCCGTGCCGTGTTACTCGCGCAATCCGAAGTGACCGCATTTTTAAAAGCACGTGATAATGAACGTGGTGAATTATTAGAATATCTCACCAACTCTAGTATTTTCGCCAAGATTGGACAATTGGCTTTTGAAAAAACCCGTGATATCAGCAATCAACGCAAACAACTGGAAAATATACTGGGTCATATCGACATCCGTTCAGATGAAGAAGTTGCTGAATTACAGAACCATTTTCAACAAAAACAACAGCAGGTTCAACAGCTTGAAATTGAAAAAAATCACCTCAAACAACAACAGCAATGGTTTGAGCAACGAGATAAAATCAACAATGAAATTGGATTAAAACAACAACAGTATGATCAGCAACTTAAAGCACAAGATACCATTACCAAAGATCGCCAATTACTGGGTCAATTAGAACAGTTTGCTGAGATACGCCCTGTTGTATTTCAAGAGCAACAGTTGCAAAAAACATTGCAACAACTCGAAACAGCGTTTCAACAACGGCGACAAAGTTTTACAGCATTATCGGCTCAGTTCGAACAAGAGAAAAAACAATATACTCTGGCTGAAACTGCATTAAATCAATTTCAAGATTTCGAAAAAAAGCATCAAGTTGAACTAATGCAAGTACGCAAGTTTGTGCAGGAGCGCGACTATATTGCTGAAGAATATAAAAAAACCAAAACTCGAGTGAATCAACTGGAAAGCCAGCAGCAACCACTCATTGAGCAACACCAACTGCTTGAACAACGCATTAAAAATTTAATTACGCAACATACGACCTGTTTAGAACAGTTAGAACACAGTGCTCAATACGCGCCTTTAGATCAAGGTTTAAATGCCCATATTCAACAACTTAAGCAATTTATTCAGCAATATCAAAAAGTAGAAAATGCGCTCGGTTCTATTCAACAAGCACAAGCGAAACTTGAGCAAGATCAAAATATATTCGACAGTTTAATCACACAATTTGGTACAACCCAACACATTGAACAGCGTACTGAGCAGCAATTGAAATTAAAAGAAGCTCAACAGATTCAACTCAATCAATTGGATGTAATTCAACAAAAACTTCAGCATTATTTTGAATTAAAAAAAGAGGTGCTTACCTCGCAAAACAAATTTGATGCTATACGAACACAATCTCAACAGCTAGAACAACGCAGCAAAAAAACTGAGCAAGATTATCATGCTGCTAAAACTGAACGTGAGAAACTACAACAGGTTTTGCAACAACAACGTCTACTGCATGCTGAAAATATTGAACATCTACGTGCTGAACTCAAACACGGCGAAGCCTGTCTAGTCTGTGGCAGTACCGAGCATCCTTATCGTGATGATGAGAGTCAAATCTCTAAAGCGCTGTATGAATTACAGCAACAACAAGAACAACAAGCAATTCAGCAAGAACAACAACTTTTTCAAGTTTGGCAAAATACACAACAACACTTCACCCAAAGCCATAGTGAACAAAATCAATTGCAACAACAGTTACAGCAGTTGAATGAAAAATTAAAAACACATGATCAAGTGTTACAACAGCATGTATCACAGACGAATATTCAACTCGATTTCAATCTCAGTGAGCATGACATCACGAATAAGATGCAAACATTCATTTTAGAGTCGACGCAGGCTCAACAACAGCTTGAAAAGGAATTACAACAACTTAACCAAGCCAATAAAGATCAGCATACGCTCAATCAAAATATTCAGAATACCCGTCATCAACTCCAAACCATAGAGCACTTACAACAACAGATTCAGCATATCGTGGACTGTCTCAATACAGACGATAAAACTTCATGGTCTAAGCAAGGCGTGTCATTCTCACAACAAGTCTTACAAGCATTGCAACAACGCAGCCAACAAATAGAACATGCGGAATCACTCACCAAACAGAAAGACCAATTCGATCAGCAGCTAATTTTATTAAAGAGCAATTTGGTAGGACTTACCACTCAACAAGTTGAATGTGCACAACAGCTAAAAGACATCGAAATTAAAGGCAAACAAAATACTGATGCTGCCAATCAACTAATCTTGACCATGACAGGTTCAACTAAAATCAAAGCCAATGAATGGTTACAACAGCATGATCAACAACGTCAGCAATTACAAAACCAATATCAGCAGTTAAAGCAGAGTTTTGAACAGGCTCGTCAAAATTTTGAACAACAGAAAAACGTACTCGATCAACTCAAATCACAACAGCAACAGAATCATGCGTCTTCGGAACAATGTAAAACTGAAATTAACAGTTGGTTAGCTCAATATCAAAATTTTGCAGAAGATCAACTCAACGAATTAGTTGCGATTTCATCAGCTCAAGAACAGCAGATTCGGAGTGCAATACAGCAAGCAGATCGTACGCTCAGTGAAGCAAATTCTGCACTAAGAACTATCCAAGAACAGTTGAATACACATCTTCAATCAGAACCGAATATTCAGGTTGAACAACTCACTGAATTGATAAGTACCAATCAAGAAATTTTGCAGCAGACAACAGATCAACGTGATCAATTAAAAGTTCAACTTGAGTTACATCAGCGTAGCATTGAGAAACAAAAACAATTTGCCGAGCAAATCCAGCAGGTTCAACAGCAAGAACATCGCTGGAATAAAATCTCTAGTCTGATTGGTGATTCAAAAGGTAAAGAATTTCGCGATTTAGCACAGCAATATAACTTAGATATTTTGCTCGAATATGCCAACCAACAATTAGCGATGTTGTCTCAACGCTATACATTAAAGCGCTTGGATAATTCGCTAAGTCTCGCCATTATCGACCATGATATGGATGGTGAAACTCGTTCTGTGGCTTCATTGTCTGGTGGTGAATCTTTCTTGACTGCCTTGGCAATTTCCTTAGCGATTGCCAATATGGCTTCTGGTTCAATGAAAATCGAATCTTTATTTATTGATGAAGGCTTTGGGACTCTCGATGCATCTTCGCTTCATATGGTGATGAATGCGCTTGATCAACTACAAAGTCAGGGCCGAAAAGTGATTTTAATTTCCCATATTCAAGAAATGCATGAACGGATTCCTGTACAGATTCAGGTACAACCCATTGGTTCAGGTTCAAGTCGGGTTGAGGTAATTGGATAATATTAAAAAGCCTCGATATTCTACCGAGGCTTTTCTTAACTTTAGTTTAATATAGCTAGAAGTTAAAAGTCTTTATCTCAAATTTTTAATCGAATAGATTAAATTTAACACTCAAAAGTAGAGCATTATTTATTTTAATTATTCTCTTTTAGCTTATTCACTAATTTAGCTTCATAATCATCTAAAGCAAGATTAGTATTTTTAATCCACATAGCCCCTGTCACAGCTTGAAGCGATTTCGTTATTTTTGTTTCAACCACAATTTTTTTTGCTGGTTCTTTGTCGTTTAAAATAGTAGTTTCTATTTCAGTATTTAATTTAGCAGCCCAGAATCCAAGCTCAACCCACGACCAAAATTTATCAATTTTCACTGAGATCACTAAATCTGCATTTTGGTAGTTTGCTTCTGATGCAGGTACAACTCGATATCCTGATTGATTTAAAGCACTGACGACTCGCTTTTCGACTGTAGAAGCTACAGTACCATCACGCAGCATAATATCTCCAAGCGCTTTACCATAACCATTTCTTTTTCTTGCTATAGCCTTTGCTTTATCGTCTGCTGTTGCTTTCTCTAATCCACCTTTTAATGAAGGAATATTTGGCGTTTTTGGTTTTTCCTCAAACACTCGATCATCTTCTACAATTTTGATAATAGCTGTTTTATTTAGATTCTCTGGTTGAGCTGTTACTTTAGGATCTGCTAGGGTTACTAATCCTCTTGTCGTAACACAACCAGAAAGGACAACAACTAACATCAACAAAGATGCCATTAAAATTCTATTCATGATATAACTCTATAAGTTTTCTAATACTAAATGAATTGAAAAATGATTTAAAAAATAAGATTGAGTAACTCAAAATCAATCTTATTTTAAAATAATTTTAATATAGTTAAAAAAGATTGCATTAAAAATTATTGCAACTCATTTTTAAACTAGACATTCTACATATTTAATTATTATCTACAATTTAATTCTAAGTATTAATTAACTTCTTTTTCCAAACAACGCCGTCCCTACTCTTACCATCGTTGAATCAGCTGCAATTGCAGCATCTAAATCAGCTGACATCCCCATACTTAAAGTATCCCAGTCTTGTGGCTGTGCATGTTGAGATTTTACTTGCTCAAATAGGACTTTGGCATCTGCAAATGCAGCATGATTTTCAGGCGCAGGAATCACCATCAAACCACGCAAACGGATATTTGGAAGTCGGCTAATTTGTTTAACTAGCTCAATAACTTCTTCTGGCTGACAACCATCTTTGGAATCTTGCCCATCAATATTCACTTGTAGGCAAATATTTAACGGCGTTTGCGACTCTAAACGCTGACTCGATAAACGTTCCGCAATAATCAAACGATCAACCCCATGTACCCAGTCAAATTTTTCAGCTAAATGCTTGGTTTTATTGCGCTGCACATGTCCAATAAAATGCCATTCGATCTCTAAATCTTGTAACTCTTCTATTTTGGTCAGTGCTTCTTGTAAATAGTTCTCACCAAAACTACGCTGTCCAACGGCATACATTTCTCTAAGCGCTAAACTTGGATGTGTCTTTGACACGGCTAACAATTGCACTGTTGCAGGATCACGTTGGGCTTGCTGACAAGCTTGTTCAATTTGACTTAAAACAGATTGGCGGGATTGTTCCGATTGATTCATTGACACAGTTCTCATTTATGAAATCTTTTTTTGCGTTCGCATTCTATAAGGTGTTGGTAAGCTAGAATGAAAGCCGTATATTATTCTACAAAATAATGAGACATTTTTGATTGTTTCGGGGAAATTATGGATATTACAGAATTACTCGCCTTTTCAGTAAAAAACGGTGCTTCAGATTTACACCTTTCTGCGGGTATGCCGCCTATGATTCGTGTAGATGGTGAAGTTCGTCGTATTAACTTACCTGCATTAGAACATAAAGATGTACACCGTTTGGTGTATGACATTATGAATGACAAACAACGTCGTGATTTTGAAGAAGATCTAGAAACAGACTTTTCATTTGAAGTACCTAATATCGCTCGTTTCCGTGTGAATGCATTCAACCAAAACCGCGGCGCTGGTGCGGTCTTCCGTACCATTCCTTCAAAAGTTTTAACGATGGAAGATTTAGGTCTGGGCTCAATTTTCAAAGAAATTTGTGACTATCCACGTGGAATTGTACTTGTAACAGGTCCAACAGGTTCAGGTAAATCAACCACTTTGGCTGCGATGATCGACTATATTAATGAAAATCGCTATGACCATATCTTAACTGTCGAAGACCCAATCGAATTTGTACACCAATCAAAAAAATGTTTGATTAACCAACGTGAAGTCCATCGTGATACACATGGATTCAACGAAGCACTTCGTTCAGCGCTCCGTGAAGACCCTGATATTATCTTGGTCGGTGAGATGCGTGACTTAGAGACCATCCGCCTCGCTTTAACTGCAGCCGAAACAGGTCATTTAGTATTTGGAACGCTACATACCACCTCAGCAGCAAAAACCATTGACCGTGTGATCGACGTCTTCCCTGCTGAAGAAAAAGACATGGTACGTGCCATGTTGTCAGAATCGTTACAAGCCGTTATTTCTCAAACACTATTGAAGAAAAATGGTGGCGGTCGTGTTGCTGCACATGAGATTATGATTGGCATTCCAGCGATTCGTAACCTTGTTCGTGAAAACAAAGTTGCACAAATGTACTCAGCGATTCAGACGGGTGCTAACTACGGTATGACAACGCTAGATCAAAATCTGAAGACTTTAGTTACTAAGGGATTAATTAGCCCTCAAACAGCCCGTACCGTTGCTAAACAGCCTGAATCATTCCTATAAAAATAAATGGATTAGAGAAATATCATGGACTTTAATGATTTACTCAATTTGATGATTCAGCAAAATGCATCTGACTTATTTGTCACTGCTGATGTTGAACCATCAATGAAAATTAATGGTCAGATCGTACCTGTATCAAAAACTAAATTGTCTGGGGAAATTGTTGGTCAACTTATTCAGTCAGTAATGACTGATAAGCAACGTAAAGAGTTTGCAGAAACTCGTGAATGTAACTTTGCGATTACCAACCGTGAAAAAACTGCACGTTTCCGTGTGAGTGCATTTCAGCAACGCGATATGCCTGGCATGATTTTGCGTAAAATTGAAACGCACATCCCGAGCATGGAAGATTTAAAATTACCCGAAGTTCTTAAAGAACTTGCAATGACCAAACGCGGTATCATTATTTTTGTCGGCGCGACAGGTACAGGTAAATCAACCTCTTTAGCATCAATGATTGGCTTCCGTAACCATAATTCAAAAGGCCATATCATTACTATCGAAGATCCAATTGAATTTGTACACCAACATGCAGGCTGTATTATCACACAGCGTGAAGTCGGTATCGACACAGATTCATTTGAAGTCGCACTGAAGAACACCTTACGTCAAGCTCCTGATGTGATTCTAATCGGTGAGATTCGTTCTCGTGAGACTATGGACTATGCTATTGCTTTCGCTGAAACGGGACACTTAGTGCTTGCAACACTACATGCGAACAATGCCAACCAAGCATTAGATCGTATTATTCACTTCTTTGAAGCAGACCGTCATAGCCAACTTTACATGGACTTGTCTCTAAACCTACGCGCGTTAGTTGCGCAGCAACTTATCCCAACGCCTGATGGTAATTCACGTCGCGCTGCAATTGAAATTTTAATTAATACTCCACTCCTTGCAGATTACATCCGCAAAGGTGAAATTCATGAGATTAAGGATCTGATGAAACGCTCGCGTGAGCTAGGTATGCAAACCTTCGACCAAGCATTGTTTGATCTTTATAAAGCGGGTGAAATTACCTATAAAGATGCGCTTAAACATGCAGATTCTCCAAATGACTTACGTTTAACCATTAAGTTATCTGAAGAGGGTTCAGACCAATTATTGAGCGCAAGTAAAAACATTACATTTGATGGCCAATAATTAGCGCTAAGCCCATAAAAAAAGGAAGGTTTTTTGTAACCTTCCTTTTTTATTTGTTCATTTTTAGTGAACAAGAAAATAAAGCATAATTCGCACTTATTTTTTACGATAAGCTTCTTGGCATTCTGCATCATTACAGTAGCCATATAAATTTAAAGAGTGTCCAGTTAGTGCAAATCCATGTTGATCTGCTACAGCATGTTGCTCTTTCTCGATAATATCATTAGTAAATTCAACAACTTTATTACAATTCAAGCAAACTAAATGATCGTGATGATCTTCTTGCATGATCTCAAATACAGAGTGATTATTTTCAAAGTGATGGCGCTGAATAATACCTGCAGCTTCAAATTGTGTTAAAACACGATAAACCGTAGCTAAGCCAACATCTTCACCTTGCTCAAGCAAAGTTTTATAAATATCTTCTGCACTTAAATGATGTTGTTTTGAATTTTCTAATAATTCCAAAATCTTAATACGAGGAAGGGTAACTTTAAGTCCAGCTTTGCGTAAGTCTTGATTGGAAATAGGCATGAAAAAAGGTCTCTCAACAAATCTTAAGTTGGAATAGGCAATAGAGTTTAGATGCAGTATGATCTATCCTTGAACCAAATGCATCATCATTTATCAGGATAGTGTAGCAAAATGCAAAAAATCATGCTGACGTTATTCGTCACTTCAGTACTTAGCGGTTGTTCAGTCTTTGGTGTGTATAAAGTCGATATTCCACAGGGAACTCCATTAACCAAAGCACAAGCATCTCAAGTACAAGTAGGCATGAGCTTTCAACAAGTACGTTTCTTACTTGGTAGTCCAACTGTAACAGATCCTTTGAATCCACTGCGTTGGGACTACATTTATAACTACATTCCAGGTACTTATGCTAAAAAAGCAAAAATACCAGCAGCACATGGTCAACATTTAAAAGTTTATTTTGATGGAAATGGCATCGTAGAACGCATCGAAGGTTTAGATACTATTCCAGAATCACAACCTGGTTTACCAGCATCAAAAGAAGCCATTTTGACTGCGCCCCCACTATAACCACTTTCACATAAAAAGAAACCCCTCATTGAATTGATCATGAGGGGTTTTATTTATGAATTTGATGGTCTAAAGCGATTGCCCTTGGCAAATCTTCCTACAGGATTCTTTGCGGCACGTTTTCGCCGAATATCTTTGGGATTAATTGTTAATGCACGATAGATTTCAACACGATCACCTGGATTGAGAACAGTATCCACGTCGATCTTGCTTCCAAAAATACCCAACTGTAAGGGCTCAGGTAACGCAACCTGCTCAGCGATCCTACTTTGATGAATGGCCTCTAATGCCGTCATTCCATTCATGAAATCAACAGTAATATGAAATTGCTGCTGTTCAGTTGCGAATGCAACCGATACATGCTGCTGTTTGTGTTCCATTAGAAGATTTGTCCAATAACTGCCACAATTGCGACAACGATTGATAATGGCAATACTAAACGAACCGCAATACGCCATAAGTTATAGAACAACTCATTACTAAAATTCATCGCTTTACGCAAATGACTGATTTTCATAATCCAACCAGCAAAAATGGCATAGATTAAACAAATCAAGAGTCCCCATAACATAAGCGCAATATTAAAAAGTGATTCAACTTGTGGTACAGCCCAAACTGCAATTGCAGCGAGAATGATCAACCATTGCACAGCCATCGCCAATTGACGCTGAGCCAATTGCTCTTTAGCAAACTGAATCAATAAAGCTGCTGACGACACAGCTGCAAATATCCAAACAAGTGCTGGAATTTGTGCTTGTAAAGAGAAGAATCCAAAAGCAATCACAGCCAATAATTGTGCAATCCAGACAGGTAAGGCTGTAGATGTCGCAGCATCTTGTTTTTGAATATCAGCAAGGCTTGTCTGCCAATACAGCCCTAGACCTAAACCTGTCGCTACAAGCGCAAGAACAGTCGCATTGCCCCACTCTTTAAACTCAACACCAGTCCAGTGCCATGCTTGTAGATGTGTTCCCATAACATTTGCGAGAACGAACGCAGCAAGTACCCCAAGTGCAGATAAAGCAATTAAAAACTGACGAGGAATAAAAGATAATCCCACAGCAATAACAGCTAAAACTGCAAAAATAATTTGGCTCGTAATATCTAAAGAGAACTGTTGTCCGATCAAATGCGCAGCGGTCGTTAAAACACTACCAGCAAAAAAAGGAACAAACACAACCGCCAACCACCCAACAATACGCCATTTAGGTGAAGCATCAGCATCTCGTGTCAGACTCGATAATGCTTGTAAAGCCGTTACCTTCGAGCGTTTTGCTAATGCAATTTCTAAATATCCAATTGGCAGTGCCAATAAAATCATCGTACCTAACCAAAGCAACCAAAAATCAAACTGACGATCAATTTGAATCCCTACTGTCGGTGCTAGTGTAGTGATCATGACAAATGATAAGCAAAATGCCATCACTGGAGTGAGCCAGCGTGACAGAGTTGTGTCCTGCATAATGCATTCCTTGAAAAATCTTTGAACTCATTGCGCTATATGGTGTTTGCAATGGAATATTCAATGTATTTTGCCTTTCTCAAGCATGAAAATCAAAGCAAAAGATGTCGAAATAAAAAGGCAAACCATCATTTCAGATGGTTTGCCGCGCACTAATTATTATAATGTTTATTCGACCCTCTATTTCTCACTCATGCCTATCGTATTATTTTTATTTAATAGAGGGTCTTTTTTATTATTTTTTTATTCTCTTATTATTATGAGAAAAATCTAGAAAACCAATTCTTCCCTTTTTTCTTTTCATTTTCTTTAATAATACCCATCATATTTTCTTTAACTGCACCCACATAATCAGCATCATCATGACGGATATGATTAATCAGCCATTTTGATAGTACTTCATGCAATTCAGTATCAATGTTATGTCCTAATTCAAAACGCTCACGATATGTCTCTATCTTTTTGATAAATAAGTCATGAACGCGTTTATGTGGAACGCGATATTTGTAGTTCGCCTCTTCTTGAAGACTTTCTTCAAAAGTAAAGTGAGACTGGGTATAGTCAATAATATTGTCTAAAACACTTTTCATTTTCATACGATCATTGGAGTGCTTTAAATCAGCAATTTCATTAATATAATCTAGAATACGTCGATGTTGATCATCAATAACCTCGATTCCTGTATTATATTCGACAGACCACTTCATACCCATATCGAACCCCAAACCAACACTTTTTATTGAATAAGAGCATAATATCTACAAAGTGAGTAAATAAAAACACAGCGTTTTTGTCAGATTTTAAGTATTTCCAATTAAAATAAATTAACCTATTGTTTTATATTTATTTAAATATTTTCACCAATCAAAACACTCAAGTATTTTTTAACCAATAAGAAAAATTATCTCTTTAATTTTATTGAAATATGTATAAAAAATACAACTTTAGTAGCATAAGAAAATAATATGCAGACTATTAATCTGAGTTATATTGAAATTAATATTGATCAGCTTTGGTTACTCTTTTTAATGATGGGTTTTCAGCTTCTCTTACAAGTCGCTCAATATGAGTTAAAGCGTGTTTTATTGATTTACCATCTTGAAATAAAATCATTTCACCTGGCTGATACGCTGTCCATGCTTCATTATGCGTTAAAGGTTCTGTCGTGATGACAGCAACTCTGTCTTCAGGTGTTGTCACTTCACTAAAGTCGACCTCAACGTCTAAATCAATGAGATGTGCATGCTGAAAAGGATATTCCCGTACTAACCAATGTAGCTTCGTTGTCGCATAACTAAATAAAGCTTTGCCATTCGACAAACAGAAGTTAAAAGTTCCATGCTCAGCTACTTGCGGTGAGATACGTTCTAATAAAGAAAATATTTGCTCCAAGCTCGGCTCAGTATAGCCAAACACCTCAACCAATTGATCAAGCAAAAAGCAAAAAGCGAGTTCACTATCAGTATTACCAACAGGTTCAAAGCGACCACTTAATTTTGGATCAAAATTATGTAAATCACCATTATGTGCGAAAATCCAATGTCTCCCCCATAACTCTCGCAGAAATGGATGAGAATTTTCTAAAGTAATCTTACCCTGCGTCGCTTTTCTGATATGTGCGATGACATTACGAGACTTGATTGGATAATTACGCACTAAGTCTGCAATTGGGGATTCAACAGCTGATTGATTATCGACAAATAAGCGACAAGCTTTATCTTCAAAGAATGCAATCCCGAACCCATCACAGTGATCAGACGTCACACCAGCTCGTTGAGAAAAACCACGAAAAGAGAAGGTAATATCTGTTGGGGTAGCGCAATTCATTCCTAATAGCTGGCACATATCTATAATCTTTTTAACATCTTCGCCTATTGTGCATGAGGTTTCGATGTATTGTAAATCTCAATATGTGCTCACTATAGGATTGAGAACGATATATGCTTATCGTTGCACCATCTTATTCATTACAAAAGAGGTAGCAATCTTATTTACTTCTAAAAAAACAAAATAATCTAAACATTTAAAATACTCATCATAGAATGCTTCTTTAGATAGTTTTGACTGCATTCCCAAATAAGTTTGGAACAATTTCGGCATACGCTCATCTTGAGGGAAACTGAAATCAGGACGTACTGGCTCAAACGCATGCTTTGAACGAATATCGATGGTTTGATGATCTGCCAACTGTTGAATTTGGCGATGAGTGTAATAAGTACGAGCCAAATTGTCTTCTAGATGAATGCTGACGCAACCCATCAAGTATTTTGCACGCATTGACCAAAGTACTTTTGGGGCTAAATTCAACCATAACATCGACAATGCTTTACCTGAGCGAAAACGTGGATGTACGCAGGTACGCCCAATTTCGAGAACATTCGGTAAATGTGATAACTGAGGAACGATTTCAAACTCTTTTGCACTGTAGCTCTGGCTAATTTCATGGCCTTGGAACAATTTAAGGCGCGTATACGCAACAATCTCACCAGTCCACTTCTCACGTAACACGGCGTGTTCACAACCAAAATCGTAAAGATCCTGATCTAAACCATCTTCAAATGACATACCAAATTGATGAGCAAATTGCGTTGCTCTAAAACGTTGTACTTCTTGTAATTCTTTTAAGTTGTCCACCCATTCAAAACGGAATTGATTTTGAGCTGGTTTGTGGCGTAAAGGTAAAGTCAATGTCTGACGATATTGATTTAATTTTTCTAGCATAATGAAAGCTCCTTATGGCTAGATTTACCTTAAATCGCTTAAATGACACTGCCATGACTAAAACATGAACAGGTCATGACAAAAAAAGAGACCTACTTGAGATCTCTTTTAAATCAATATGATGAATTAATGTTTTGCACGATTAGTAATGAGTGTACCCACACCATGATCAGTAAAGATTTCTAATAAGCTTGCATGTGGCACACGACCATCAACAATATGTGCGCTAACAACACCACCTTTTACAGCATCAAGAGCACAACCGACTTTAGGAATCATGCCACCGTAGATCACACCCGTTTCGATCAAGCGATCAACTTCTTGTGTGCTTAGACCTGTTAATAAATTTTTATTTTCGTCTAAAACGCCAGTGATATTGGTAAGTAGAATAAGCTTCTCAGCGCCTAATGCTTCAGCAACTTTACCCGCGACAAGGTCAGCATTGATGTTGTAGGTATTACCGTCCTCATCGACACCTAATGGCGCGATCACAGGGATAAAATCACCTTGGGAAAACATTTCTAATACATCAGTTTTTACGCCTGTAACCTCACCCACCATACCTAGATCAATTTGCGAAATTGAACCATCAGCTTCCTGTTTTTCCATTAACAGTTTACGTGCACGAAGTAAATTACCATCCTTACCCGTTAAACCAATTGCACGACCACCATGTTTATTAATCAAATTAACGATTGATTTATTGACGCTACCGCCCAACACCATTTCAACCACTTCCATCGTGGCTTGATCTGTAACACGCATACCATCAATTCGGTCAGACTCTTGACCTAAACGCTTGAGTAATGAATCGACTTGTGGGCCGCCACCATGTACTACGATTGGATTTAAGCCCACTGTTTTTAACAGCACGATGTCACGAGCAAAAGAGCTTTCTAACTCAGGATCAGTCATTGCGTTGCCACCATATTTTACAACCAGCGTTTTACCTGAAAAACGTTGGATATACGGCAAAGCTTCAATCAAAATTTTTGCTTTATCAATGCCGATATGCTCGTGTGGCATGTGACTCTCCTTCATTAAGCCTGTGCAAGTTCTTGTGCAATCAATGGATACTGTGGTTGCAACATAGAAACAAATTTCTGGCGGATTTCAACTAAGCGGTCAGGATGATCTGCATCAAAACGAACAGTAAAATACTCGCCAGTATTAGATGCTCGAATAATGCCAAAACCATCATCAAAATCAAGTCTTACACCATCGATTTTACTGATACGAGCACCTAAACGATGACTTAAAATTTCAACGTCACTCAAAACTTGCTTTGGATTGATATGATGCGTGCTGATATATGTGTCTTCGGTACAGTATCTTTCCGGGTATACTGAGAGTAACTCGGCTAAGCTTTTAGCATCAGATTGAGTCAAATACTCCATAACACGTAACGCAGCATATAATCCATCGTCATAGCCATAACCGCGCCCATCGTTAAACACATAATGTCCCGCATATTCACCGCCAAATACAGCTTCACCTTGCGACTGCGATAAATACGCGCGTAAAAAACTACTACCTGTTCGGATCATTTTCGCTTGTCCCTCAAGCTGCTGAACTGTATCAGCGACCATACGAGAGCATTTCACATCAAATACGATTTCTTTATGTGGATGTTGTTGCAAACACATCTGGGCAAATAAAGACAATAAACGATCAGGACTAATGATATGTGCTAGCTCATCCAATAAAACCACTCGATCTCCATCACCATCTAAGGCAATACCAAGATCGGCTTTCTCTGACAGAATAGCTGCTTGTAATTGTGATAAATGTTCTGCATGTGAAGGATCAGGTGCATGATCTGGAAAGTGCCCATTTGCCTCACAACGCAGCGCGATCACTTCGCAACCTAACTTTTCCAAAACAAGCTTTGCACATCGCCCAGCAGAGCCATTCAAACCATCTAAAACAACTTTTAATGGTCTTGTTAGGTGAATATCGCTGAGTAAAGAATGTTGATATTGCAAGCAATACTGCGGAATGATTTTATGGAGCAAACCATCAACTAAAGGACTATCGAGTTGATTCTTAGATATTTGAGCAAGATGTCCGACATGTTGAATCATTTCAGGACAAGGTGGCTCTCCTTTTAGAATCCATTTAATCCCATTATCAGATTTTGGATTGTGACTTGCCGTCACCATGATTCCATTACCACCAAAATCTCGGGCAATGTAATACATCATCGGTGAAGAACAGCACCCTATATTGGTTACAACTATTCCTTGTTGTTCAAATATCTGTTGAATGATATTTGCATACGTTGGACTAGTTAGACGAGCATCATAACCAATGACAATATGGTTTTGCTTACTTTTTTTATATTGATCTGCTAAAGCATAAGCGATAGAACAAATGACTTGAGGTGTTAAATTGCTAAGTTTTCCACGGATATCATAAGCACGAAAAATATTCAGAGGAAATGTATGTTTTATATTCACAGCAAGCCCCTATTTCTTATAATTGAAATGCTAATCCAAAAGATAAAATACTATTAAGAAATTAACTAACCCTTGTTCAGAAAAATTAAAATAATTCATCTGCTGCTTTTTAATATAAATTAATGAAACAATCAATATGAAAAATGCAATGCTTTTCAGGAAAACATTGCATTTAAAGTGATAACTACAGCAAATTATTGTTGCCCAGTATGACCGAAACCACCAGCACCACGCTCAGTCGCAACAAACTCATTCACTTGTTCAAACTCAGCTTGTACTACAGGAACGAGTACATATTGTGCCAAACGCTCACCTGGCTCTAAGCGAAATGTATTTTGTCCACGATTCCAAACAGAAACCATGAGCTCACCTTGATAATCAGAGTCAATTAAACCAACTAAGTTACCTAACACAATACCATGTTTATGACCAAGACCAGAACGAGGTAAAATTAAACCAGCAAAATTAGGATCTTCAATATAAATTGCTAAACCAGTTTTAACTAAAACCGTTTCACCAGCAGCAATTTCAATCGCCTCATCCAAACATGCACGTAAATCTAAACCTGCTGAACCATTTGTTGCATAAGAAGGCATTGCCCACTCTTGGCCTAAACGCTTGTCTAATACTTTTACTTGGACTTTCATTACAACTTCCTACTTACAATTTTTTAACGTTTCAATAAAGCTTTTAAATTCGCGAGATATTGCTGAGCTTGTTCTTTTGGATCGACATTTGACGCAAGTTTCTTTTTACGTCCATGCCATTCCAACTCATCTAGTGGCAACTCATCCAAGAATCGACTTGGTGTCATTTGACGCATTTGACCACCATTCTTACGCTGTTCAGCTAAAGTAATGGTCAAACCTTGTCGCGCACGTGTAATTCCCACATACATCAATCGACGCTCTTCCTCGATGGTTTCTGAGGCGATTGAGTTTTTATGTGGTAATAACTCTTCTTCTAAACCGATCATATAGACATAAGGGAATTCCAACCCTTTCGCAGCATGTAAAGTTAATAAGTTAACTTTATCGGTATCTTCCTCTTCCTGCTGCTGTTCAAGCATATCTAACAACACAAGTTTACGAATGACACTTTCAATATTCTTCTCATCAACATCGTCTGTACGATTCAATAAGTTTTGGATGCTGGTGTATAAACTTTCGATATTGTCTATTTTGGTTTTTTCTTGTGCAGGCGTCGCAGCTTGTTCACGAACGTAATCGATGTACCCTGCTTCATTGATCATCTGACGGACTTTTGGAACGGGTTCATCATCATCTAATAGCTCGCGCGTAAATGTTGCAATAAAGTCTGCAAACTCATGCAATTGTGTGGCAGCTTTTTTCGGTAAAACCATCGATAAACGTTGATCCGAAGATGCTGTTAATAACGACAAAGTATTTTCTTGGGCAAATAACCCCAACTTTTCAAGCGTTACAGGGCCAATCGCACGTTTTGGCGTATTAATAATACGTAAAAATGCGCTGTCATCTTCGGGGTTGATGATCAAGCGTAAATAGCTCATCACATCTTTAATTTCTGCGCGTGCGAAGAAAGATTGCCCGCCAGAAAGTTTATAAGGAATTTGCATTTGGCGAAGTTGTGTTTCTAAAACACGTGCTTGGAAGTTACCACGATATAAAATCGCATAATCTTTCCAATTTTTCCCATTCATCAATTTATGTGTGATGAGATCCTTAACAACACGCTCGGCCTCATCATCATCATTTAAACAAGTAATAATACGGATGGTCTCGCCATGCCCTTTATCACTCCACAGCTTCTTATCAAAAATATGTGGATTATTTTCAATAACAGCATTGGCTGCTTTTAAGATTCGGCTGGTTGAACGATAGTTTTGTTCAAGCTTAATCACTTTTAAGTTATGGAAATCATCTTTCAACAACGCCATATTTTCAGGTTTTGCACCACGCCACGCATAAATGGACTGGTCATCATCACCAACGGCAGTAAACTGCCCCATCACACCAACCAACAGCTTCACCAAGGTATATTGTGCTGTGTTGGTATCTTGATATTCATCAACCAGTAAATAACGCACACGATTCTGCCATTTATCACGCACTTCAGCATTTTCTTGGAGTAAACGTGTTGGCATCACGATCAGATCATCAAAGTCTACAGCGTTATATGCACGTAAGTTGCGCTCATAGAGTTGGTATAAATGTGCAAGTTGTACGTCTTCAACAGTTTCACAAGTTGAGTGTGCCTGTTCTGGCACAACCAAGTCATTTTTCCAATCTGAGATTTTCTTCATTGCTTTCGCAATAAGCTCTTTACTCTCTGCCCCGGACATATTGTCACGTTGCATCAAATCCATCAGGATTCGTTTACAGTCATCCGCATCTAGAATCGAAAAATTATTTTTAAGCGGTAAATGTTTTAGTTCTATACGTAATAAATTCAGACCAAAGGTATGGAAAGTAGAAACAGACAAACCTTTTGCTTCTTCACGAGAGAGTAATTTACCAACACGCTCTTTCATCTCACGTGCTGCTTTGTTCGTAAATGTCATTGCTGTAATACGATGTGCTGGAATACCACACTGTTGCACTAAAAAAGCAATCTTTCGAGTAATAACAGAAGTTTTACCTGAACCTGCACCTGCAAGCACCAACAATGGCCCCTGAACATATTTCATGGCTTCAAGTTGCTTGTCATTGAGTTGACTGGCAGATGACATTAATAATACCTCTCTCGTTTCCGAGCCTTATTTTTCGAGCACAATTATAGACATCTCTTTTTTAGAATCCCAATAGTAAATCTTGGGATATGTATAAATTATGGTGTCTTATGCAATTGCTACGCCACAGTTTGTCGCGAGATTCTAAAAGCCATAAAAAAACCACCCGAAGGTGGTTTTTAGAAATCAGTAAAAATTACTGTTTTGCATAAATGCTGATTTCAACACGGCGGTTTTGCTCTTTACCAGCAGCAGTCGCGTTAGAAGCGATTGGGTTAGAAGACCCCATACCCTGCGCATCAATACGGCTGCTTGAAATACCTTGACCAGCTAAATACGTTTTAACTGATTGAGCACGCGCTTGAGATAATGGAATGTTGATTGAGTCATTACCAGTATTATCTGTATAACCTGTTACAAGAATCGCACTCTTGTTATCTTCTGCCAAAACTTGCGCAACTTTATTTAAAGTGCCGTAGAAGTTAGGTTTGATATTTGATTTGTTAGTATCAAATGTAATGCTACCAGGCATAATCAATTGAACAGAACCATCTGGATTACGGCCTACATCAACGCCAGTACCTGCCATTTGCTCACGTAATTTTTTCTCTTTGTTATCGAGATATAAACCGCTCGCACCACCAAGAATCGCACCAATTGCAATCGCACGGTTGTTTTGGCTGCTGCTACCGTTGTTAATACCCTTAGAAACACCGTAACCTGCCGCCGCACCAATTAATGCACCTAAAGCAGATTTGTCGTAAGAAACACCACCAATATCATTACCCTGACCGCTCATTGTTTGGCAACCAGAAAGTACCAATCCAGCCCCTACGAGTGTTGAAATTACTAATGCACGCATTGCGTAGCTCCTGTCTATGTATTTTGTTGTCTTGGTAAATAATGAAGTAGAACTTTGCGCTAGACCATTGATATTTTGTTAATAATAAACACTTTATTTATATTTTTGTAATATTTTGATGCACTTTACTTGAAGGTATCATCACACTTCCTCCATGTTTGACCAATTATGAACTAAAAATGAATTTCGAGACTCGGATCACAAAACAAGTCATCAGATAACAGATCTGTTCCATATATTGAGTTTTCACCTATTTTGCACAGAAAAACTCGCTTAAATGATTTAAATATATAAAAAATGTCAACATCTCTAAATATACAGTTGTATTTCAATCTCTGTTGTTTATAGTTGGAGCATCTTTATTAAAACGTCTGCACTCAAGGCTCGATTTATGACTAACGCAAATAAAAAAGCGTCCTTATTGCAAAAAGTAAGCAAAGGACTCACCGTCAGTTCAGTGATCACTGGAAGTACATTTTTGCATGGTCCTCCAGTTCTAGCTTTGGGCTTCACTAAATTCTTTAAAAAATCAAAAAAAGTCGATGAAACCAATATCCAGTTAGCAAATAGCTGGATTGGCATTAACAATCAATTAATTGAACACGTCTTACCAAATCTAAATTGGGACATCACGATTGATGAAAAACTCGACCTGAATTTACAAGGTCGCTATATGATGATTTGTAATCATCAGAGCTGGGTCGATACGACGGTTAATCAATATTTTGGTTTAAAACGTATGCCACTCACCCGTTTCTTCACCAAATGGGAACTTATTTTTATTCCTTTTGTAGGGCAAGCCTTCAAGATTTTGGGCTTCCCAATGATGAAACGTCATACCAAGGCTCAAATTGCAAAGAATCCAGAACTTAAGCATCGTGATATGCTCGAAGCACGCAAAGCTTGTGAACAGCTATTAAGTCAACCTTTTACTTTATTAAACTATTTAGAAGGAACACGCTTTACGCCTGAGAAACATGCTCAACAGCAATCGCCATATCAAAACTTATTAAAGCCTAAAGCAGGTGGATTGGCCTTGGCATTGAATATCTTGGGAGATAAAATCGATTCTCTCGTTGATATGACCATTGTTTATCCAAATGGTGCACCAGGTTATGGCGATTTTTGGTTAGGTGGCGTATCAGATATTGCTGTCGATTTACGTAAAATTGATATTCCAGATTGGGTTCTCGGTGGTAATTACGAAGACGATCCAGTTTATCGTGAACGGTTCCAAAAGTGGGTAGATCAAATCTGGACTGAAAAAGATCAACTCATTACTCGTATGAAATCCAGATACAACCAGTAATTTATTAAGGGATTAAATAGAAGTATGGCCCAGCAGGACTCTGATCAAAACTCTAAATATAACTATGTAAATCCGAGCAGTAAGTTTTTTAAACTGTTCCTTGTCTATGACATTTTCATGGTCTTTATTATTGTTTTTAACCTGTTCTGTTTGGGCATGAACTTCTTTCTCATGAGCAATATTGGAGCGTGGTTTTTTAATACCATCCAGCTCCCAAGTGTTCTTGAGTTTTATCGTACACACTTACATCCGTGGGTCATCATCACAGAAGCGTGGTTTATTATCTTTTTAATTGCTGAGCTTACCGTACGTTGGTTTCTTGCAATTGTCCAAAAGCATCATGCGCGTTGGTGGTTCTTCCCTTTTATTCACTGGTACGAAATCATTGCGATTATTCCGCATTTCCGTTTTTTACGTTTATTCCGCGCTGGTATTATTGCTTATCGACTACACGAGCTGGGTTATAAAGTTGTTCCTGATAATCTTCGAATCAAAGCACTCTTTTACTATCGTGTCGTAATGGAAGAGCTTTCTGATCGTGTTGTGATTACCGTGATTGATGGTATTCGACATGAGCTGGATACAAGTTCAAGTCATAAAAAGATTATTCATGACTTAGTAGATCATCATCGACAATTATTCACAGTAACACTTGCTTCGATGTTGCAAGAGTCGCTTGCTGTCGCATTACAACAACAAGAACCTGCGATTAAGCAAAAAGTCGGCCTTATTGTGAATCAATCAATTGAGGATACACCTGAACTCACCCAATTATTACGTCTAATTCCAATTGTTGGTGGGCGCATCGAACAACAAATTCAAAGTATAGGACAACGCTTAGGTGAAAATATTAGCGCTGGTCTAATCGAACCATTTACCGCAGGTTCACCACAAAAACCAAATGAAAGTTATCAGCTGATTGCAGAGAAAGTCAGTGAGTTAAATATCGACAATCATTACTTAGAAGAATTGGTTGAATCCGTCGTATATGAAAGCCTTGAAGCTATTCGAAAACAAGTAAAAGTAAAACAATGGCAGCAAATGTTAGAAGAACATGATCAATTGGATAAAAAAGCAGAATGATTACAAGAAAAATTACCAATCGTGCTAGAGAATTCGTGTAATTTGTTCTAGCATTTGCTTTTATTTACAACATGCTTTAACACAATAGAGCGCTTAAAAAGCCCTGAAGGATAAATTATGGCTGATATACGGATTACGGGCAGAATGGTGAATTTTAGTCGACTGACTTTCGACACAAATGACCATACTGCAATCCGCCAGCAACTTAGCAACACACTCAGCGAAGGTTCTTATTTAGGAACTTTAGTCATTATTGATAGTACAGTTGAGCAAGAACTGATTGCCTTAATTCAGCTTTTGATTGATTTGGGCTTACAACCGATGGCTGTCATTGATGGTATCTTGGGCGAACAAGCACGTGCGATCCAGTTCCCTGTACTTCCTGCAGACCAACCACTACAAAGAATCAAAGCATCCAAAGAGCAAGTCGTTGAGCATGTAGCAGAGAAACCTTCAGAGAGTTCTGCAATACAAACACCACAAAAAAATACATCGAATACGCATATCACCTCTTATCATGATGAGATTTTGCGTACAGGCCAATGTTTGGTCCAAGATCAAGGCGATATCATCTTAAATGCTGGCATGAATAGTGGTTCAGAAGTGATTGCGTCTGGAAATATTCACATTTATGGTAATGCTCGTGGTAGAGTCATTGCAGGTGCAGGTGGACATACTTCAGCGCGTATTTTTTGCCACTCGCTCGAAGCTGAACTTGTCTCTATTGCAGGGACTTATTGCGTAGCAGATGATATTCCAAAAGATATGATCAAAAAGTCTGTACATATTTATTTAAATAACAAGCAAGAGCTTGAATTTGAAGCTTTACAGTTTTAATTTATCAGATTAAACACCAAAAAAGCCCTTTTAGGGGCGTATGACCATAAATAGGAGTGGATTCGGTGGCCAAAATTGTTGTCGTAACGTCAGGCAAAGGTGGTGTAGGTAAAACTACAACAAGCGCATCTTTTGCAACAGGGTTAGCCCTACGTGGTCATAAGACTGTTGTGATTGACTTCGATGTAGGTTTACGAAATCTTGATTTGATCATGGGCTGCGAACGCCGCGTAGTTTATGACTTTGTAAATGTCATTAATAATGAAGCACGCTTACAACAAGCGCTGATCCGTGATAAAGATATTGAAAACTTATACATCCTCCCTGCTTCTCAAACACGTGATAAAGATGCGTTGAGTGACGATGGTGTAGCACGTGTAATCGACGAACTTTCTCAAGAATTTGATTACATTATCTGTGACTCACCTGCGGGTATTGAACGTGGTGCTATTTTAGCCATGTATCATGCTGATGAAGCAATCATTGTAACAAACCCTGAGATTTCATCAGTACGTGACTCTGACCGTATTATCGGTATGCTCGACAGCAAAACTAAAAAAGTTGAACAAAACGAAGGTCGTATCCGTAAGCATTTGTGTATCACACGTTTCAACCCAGAACGTGCTGACAAACAAGAAATGCTAACGATTGACGATATTTCAAAAGATATTTTACGAGTGCCGACATTGGGTGTTATTCCAGAATGTCCGAGTGTACTTCAAGCATCTAACGAAGGTAAGCCAGTTATACTTTATTCTGAAGCTAAAGCTGGACAAGCCTATGATGACTTAGTGGCTCGCTTCCTTGGCGAAGACCGTCCATATCGACACATTGAAGTACAGCCAAAAGGTTGGTTAGCTAGACTATTTGGAGCGTAATTATGGCAGGATTCTGGAGTAAACTTTTTAGCAGTGATGAAAAACCATCAAGTGCACAAACTGCCAAAGATCGCTTAAAAGTTATTGTTGCATCTGAACAAGGTTTAGGTCGTCGCCTAAGCCAAGATAAAATTGACCAAATGAAGAAAGAAATCATGCAGGTTGTAAGCCGTTATGTACGCGGTGTTGATGAACAGCATATTCAAATGCAAGTTCGTTCAGAAGCAAATATC
This sequence comes from Acinetobacter sp. UBA6526, assembly GCF_002434875.1. Lineage (NCBI taxonomy): Bacteria > Pseudomonadati > Pseudomonadota > Gammaproteobacteria > Moraxellales > Moraxellaceae > Acinetobacter > Acinetobacter sp. UBA6526. The sequence goes on from NZ_DJLC01000120.1 coordinate 38,257, forward strand.
GAAATGTTAGAAATGAATATCAATTTACCTGAAGATCGATAGAAGTTTTTTCATTAGCGAACTTTTGTAAATAAAGGCAGAATATACAGCAGAATTTTAAAAGTATTACTTTTCTAATCCCTCCCTACTTGAAGCCTAGCTTCTCGTCTTGCGGCAGGGAAAAGCGATGCTTTTCTAATCCTGCCTCATATTTTGCCTTTATTATTTTATAAGACAGAGGAGATTGTCATGGCATTATCACAGCCAGCAACTTTCAACGAAGAATGGTCAGATGAGCGTGTGTTTGCCTACCTCAACCAGCTTCCTCCAACTGGCGTCAATGCTGACTTTCATGTGCTATATCATGCATTCAAACATATGCGTCCAAATGACTATGAACGTTTATTAACAAAGTTCCTAGCTGATGGCCGTGATCTGAATGCAACGAATCCTGAAGGTCAACGGATTCATGATGTTATTGCACAGTTCCCTCGTCAAAAAGATGGATTCTTAGAAGTTTTAGCAAAATTTGCTTAATTCAACTTCATCAAAAAAGCCTGCTTAATGCAGGCTTTTTTATTTTTGCAATTATTGACTACCAATCAGATACACACCTAATAAGGTAAAAATCCCGCCAGAGACGCCATCAATCCATTTTGCAAAGTTTTGATAAGCAGCTCTAAATGTAGGCAATGAAAATACAAAAGCAACCACCAAAAACCATAACAAGGTTTCTACAGCGATGATAATAAAGAGTAATGAATGATGTTGATCAAACAATGGGTTTGCAAGGAATAATGAGAATACACTGCCAAAATAAATGACCGCTTTTGGATTTGATAAGTTCGTCAATAAACCTTTCATAAAAAACAAATAAGGCGACTGTGGTAATACCATTTGTTTTACAGTCTGCTCACCTTTTGAAAATGCCGAACGGAGCATCTGATAACCTAACCAGCATAGGTAAAGACCACCCGCAATTAAAAGTCCTTGCTTCAACCAAGCCATTTTTTCAAAAATAATATTAAGACCCATTAATGCTAAAAGTGACCAGACCATTGCACCTAAACAAATGCCAAGTGCAACAAGTACAGCATCTTTACGAGAACGACTAATCGCAGTTTGAGAAACTAAAAAGAAATCTGGACCGGGGGTGATGAGTGCACAAAAATGAATAAAAATTAGTGTACATAATGCGACTAACATAGCTCACCCTTCAACTTGATTTTTTGAACGATAAGCTTAAATAAAAAGCGTGATTATTACCATATAAAATTGATAAATATATAGCAATAAAGCCTCTAAATAGAGGCTTTATTCATACACTATTCTTATTAAACGAGAATCTCGCGTTTACCGTTCGCCCCCATTGAACTCACGATACCATTCTCTTCCATCTGATCAATGATACGTGCAGCACGGTTATATCCTAAGCTAAATTTACGCTGTAAAGATGATGTAGATGCTTTACGGGTTTCGAGCACAAATGCTACGCACTGATCATACAGCGCATCACGGCTTGGATCACCATCCCCATCCTCAAAACCACGAGAAGTTGGTTCTTCATCATACGGCGTTAAGATTTCATCAACGTAGTTTGGTTCACCACGCTCACGCCACGCATCACAAATACGGTTAACTTCGTCATCACTGATAAAAGCACCATGTACACGTTCAGGTTCAATTTTACCTGGCCCAAGGAATAACATATCACCATGACCAAGCAAGTCTTCTGCTCCACCCGCATCTAAGATAGTACGAGAGTCAATTTTACTATTCACACGTAAAGCCACACGTGTAGGAATATTGGCTTTAATTAGACCAGTAATTACATCAACCGATGGACGTTGTGTTGCAAGTAGTAAGTGAATCCCAGCAGCACGAGATTTCTGTGCTAATCGCGTGATCATTTCTTCAGCTTTTTTACCAACTTGCATGATCATATCGGCAAACTCATCTGCCACAATCACAATTGAAGGCAGTGGCGTTAATCGCGGTGCACGCTCACCCACCACTGAATCACTTGCTTTCCATGTTGGATCAATCAAGTCCTCACCATTCGCAATCGCTTCTTCTACCTTGCGGTTATAGTCACTAAGCTTACGAATCTTTAAAAAAGACATCAGCTTATAACGACGCTCCATCTCATTGACACACCAGTTCAATGCGCTCACCGCATCTTTCATATCGGTCACAACTGGCGTTAATAAATGTGGAATATCGTTATAGTTTGCTAATTCAAGTTGTTTAGGATCAATTAAAATGAGACGTAATTGATCAGGTGTATATTTCAACAACATCGATAAAATCATCGAGTTAACTGCAACTGATTTACCCGAACCTGTCGTACCAGCAACCAACATATGCGGTGCTTTGCCGAGATCTGTAATCACAGGATTGCCTGAAATATCTTTACCCATCGCCATTGAGAGCAAGCCTGCTGGATCTTCAAATGCAGGTGTTTTGAGTAACTCAATCAAGCGTACCATTTCACGGCTACTATTCGGTACTTCGATACCGATATACGGTTTACCAGCAATAACCTCAACCACACGTACAGAAGCCATTGACATTGAGCGAGCTAAATCACGAGAAATATTCGTCACTTTAGATGCTTTTACACCCGGCGCCAGGTCTAGTTCAAAACGAGTAACGACTGGTCCCGGTTGAGCCTCTACAACTTGAGCTTTAACATTAAATTCCTGTAATTTAATTTCTAAAAGTTCAGACAAACGCGCTAATTGCTCAGCCGTAAAATTCACTTTCTTGTTTGGATCAACTTCATCCAGCAACTCTAAACCCGGTAAAGTTGGTAGATCACGACGTTTTTGTGCAACTTGCATTGCGCGCGACATTGGACGACCAAATGCATCCGTTAACGGAGCATCTAAATCAAAGTCTTCCTCAATATCCAGATCTGGTTCAGCTTTACCAGCAGTCTCTTGCCAAGCTTCGATAAATGCTTCTTTAGATAAAGCTTCTTTTGGTGCAGCGACTTCGATTGGTGCTTTTACAAATGCAGAAGTTTGAGCATAGCTAGTGGTTTGAGGGCTAACTTTTTGCGGCTCATCATCAACCAAGAGATCATTAAAGTCATCAAAGCTAGCTAATTCATCTGATGCAGAGTTTTTAGGTGAATTGACTTGAGGTTGAGTCTCAACTGTATGTGTAAACTCAGATCTAGGCTGTTGAGATACTTCGTTAAAGGATTCTAAATGTAATGCTTCAACTTCACTGACAATATTCGTGCTTGGTTGTACTTCTTGAGTAAAAGGCGTATGTACATCTGTCGCAGTTTTACTATTTGGAACTGCTGCAAGTAACTCATCAAAAATCTGATCATCATTCCAATCTAAGTGACTATGAGCAGCTTGTTCTGCTTTAGATTCAGTTTGAGAAGGATGAGCATATTGCGTTGATGGATTTACAGAATCATCCGCAGCACGTAGCAAAGCATCAATTTCTTGTTTATGACTCGCATCATCGTGTTGAAGCGCACGCCAAACTTCGCCTGTTTGAATAAGACGTTGGCTTTCAGTCTCAAACTGATGAGCACGTTGTAAAGTCTCTTCAAAATCTTCTGTTGACTGAGTTTCTTGAGGTTGATTACTTTGCTGCTCTTTCGCAATAACATCAGCAAACAACTTTTCAGCTAATTGTTGATGATGATCATCATGTTTTGATGCCTTAACAGGTTCTTCAACCGCTTTAAATTGATCGTTGGCTACACCAGCAGTTTGTTCTTGGGCTTGCTGCTTATTTTTTATTGCGGGTGTATCTGCTGCTGTTAATTGCTCAGTCAAGTCATAAGCAGATTCTTGCTGAGGAATATTTTTATAAAATAAATCTTGTAGGTAAGCGGGTGTATTTTTCAACGTTACCCATGTTTTATTCCATTGGATTCCAAATGCCAAAGTGACTAATAAAATACTAAATGCTAATAAGAATAGCGTTGCACCGTAAATTGTCAATAATTGGCTAAGGCTTTGACCAAGTTCAAAACCAATGATCCCACCTGCCGCATTTTCTAAAGTATCGGCCGGCATACTCCAATGTAAGTAGAACAAGCTAGACAAAGACAGAATTAAGAAAAATTGAGCTGCATAACGAAATGGACGATTTAGAAAACTTCTTGGCCACCACACTTGTACTGCTTCGATAAACAGAAATAGTGGAATCAGTAAACTTGCCCATCCCAAAAAGCCAAACAATAAATCTGCGATCCACGCCCCTGCCACACCACTTGCATTTGACACCTGTTGTGTATCACTTGATATATGCATCCAACCCGGATCAAAAGGTGTGTAGGTTACTGTGGCAAGAAATAGATAAATGCCAAAAGAAATCAAAAATAATGTCATTAAAAAGCGTTGTGCATAAACACTTGACACCGCAGTCATATACTGTCCTGTAACCCAATTCGTTATTTGTTTGTCTATTTTTTAAGGTCTAAGCTACCTTAATCAATAAGTTTAATATTATGCACTCGTTCTTACAAAAAAGATGCACGATTGTTTACTGTTGTTGTTAACATCCAGCCTTGATATAGCCCAATTCGATTGAGTTAATCAATATTATCCTGATGGATTTAACCCACTCCCCTGTGGTTTCACGTATAATTTTACCAGTTTCAATATAAAAAGGATGTTCTTTAATGAGCGCTCGTCACTCACGGTTAATTATTTTGGGCTCTGGACCTGCAGGCTACAGCGCGGCGGTATATGCTGCTCGTGCAAATTTAAAGCCTACACTGATTGCAGGTTTACAACTTGGTGGTCAATTAACAACGACGACTGAAGTTGATAACTGGCCAGGCGACCCTGAAGGATTAACTGGTCCTGTGCTTATGGAACGTATGCAAGCTCATGCAGAACGTTTCGGTACAGAAATCGTTTACGATCATATTAATGAAGTAGACTTAAAAACTCGACCATTTGTCTTAAAAGGTGATATGGAAGAGTACACATGTGATGCGTTGATTATTGCAACAGGTGCAACTGCACAATATTTAGGTCTTGAATCTGAAGCTGCCTTTATGGGTCAAGGTGTAAGTGCTTGTGCAACATGTGATGGTTTTTT
>NZ_DJLC01000120.1:43588-50301 GCF_002434875.1 Acinetobacter sp. UBA6526
GAACAGGAATTTAGAGGATTTGGAGTTTCAGCGTGTGCAACATGTGATGGTTTCTTCTACAAAAACCAAAATGTAATGGTTGTCGGTGGTGGTAACACAGCTGTTGAAGAAGCACTTTACCTTTCGAATATCGCTGCACATGTGACTTTAGTTCACCGTCGCGATACATTACGTTCTGAGAAAATCTTACAAGATCACCTCTTTGCTAAAGAAAAAGAAGGCAAGATCAGTATCATCTGGAATCATCAAGTTGATGAAGTTCTAGGTGATAAAACAGGTGTTACTTCTGTACGCATCAAATCAACTCAAGATGCTAGTACACAAGATGTTCAGGTACAGGGTCTATTTGTTGCAATTGGCCATAAACCAAATACAAGCATGTTTGATGGTCAGCTCAATTTACGTGATGGATATATTCAAGTCCAAAGCGGAACAGCGGGCAATGCAACAGCAGCATCTATTGAAGGTGTATTCGCAGCAGGTGATGTTGCCGATAGCGTTTATCGCCAAGCGATCACATCAGCAGGTTCAGGCTGTATGGCTGCACTAGATGCTGAGAAATATCTTGATAATTTAAATTAATTATCTAAAAGTAAAAAAGCCACCGATATGGTGGCTTTTTTTATTAAATTAAGCATAATCAAAAAAATGACGTATTTTTAAACAAAAAATTGGAACACATAAATGACAACAACTTGGACCAATGGTTATCAAACTGAAGTTAATTATACCTACGGATATTATCGAGATCTCAGCCCCAATTTTCAAAAGTTCTGTTTATTACTCAATGGAATTGAAAGCCCAGATTTTCAAGAGAATCAAACACATTGTGAGCTAGGCTTTGGACAAGGAGTCAGCATTAATATTCATGCTGCTAGTAACATTGCAAACTTTTATGGTACAGACTTTAATCCAGCACATGCAGCGCATGCCAATCAACTAGCAGAACAGAGCAAGACTGAACATTATTTTTATGATGACAGCTTTGAAGAACTGCTTAACCGACATGACTTACCCATGTTTGACTCAATCAGTTTGCACGGTATCTGGAGTTGGATTAGCTATGAAAACCAGCACATCATTTTGAAATTTATTCGTAAATTTCTAAAGCCGAACGGCATCGTTTATATCAGCTATAACTGCGTTACTGGATGGGCTGCGAATATGCCTATTCGAGAATTATTTCATAGCCATTTTAAATTTAATAGTAAAAGTACCAACCCACTGCAAAAGGTCAATGAAGCACTTAATTTCAGCGAAAACCTATTACAGCAAAATCCTATTTTTGCTCAACGCAATCCAAATGCCGTACAAAAAGTCGCTGATCTAAAACAACAAAATCCCAATTATCTTATCCATGAATATTTAAACCAAGATTGGCAATGCTTTTCTTTTCAGCAAGTGGTTAGGATTTTAGATGAAATTAAACTTTCTTATGCTGGTTCTACGGACTTGAATACGCATTTAGACAACATTAACTTTTCAGAGCAACATCAAGCATTCTTAAATGCAATTGAGCACCCTATTTTTAAAGAACAATGTCGTGATTACTTCGCCAATACTCAATTTCGCCGCGATCTGTTTATTCGAGGAAAAAACAACTTAACACCACTACAAGCTCAAGAAAAACTTCGTAAAACTGCTTTTGTTTTATTGACAGCTAAAGAGCAACTTCCGACAAGCATTAATGGTTTATTAGGAACCTTTAATTTAATCGAAGAAATTTATCTTCCTATAGGTGAAATGTTTGCTGAAAGAAACTATGAAGCAATTACAATTGCTGAACTAGAACAAGGCCTTAAGCAATTAAATTATGCCCAAATCTTAAATGCTCTCGTCATTCTTTGTCATTTAGGCTTAGCTCAACCTTGCCAAAACTTAGCACCTAATGATCAAGTTTTGCAGCGTTGCCATAAGCTAAACCATTATTTACTCAGTCAAGCAAGCTTCCATCAAAATTATGGTGCTCTCATTAGCCCATTAACTGGTATCGGTATTCCGACCGAACATTTCCATCAATTATTTTATCGTGCACATTTCATTGATGGGCTTAATACTGCTACAGATTTTGCTTATTACGTTCAAGATGTCATCCATCAACTTGGTTGGTTGGTATTAGACAAAAAAGGAAATGCAGTGGCTGACAAAAATGAAAGCCTCGCTATTATCCAAGAAAAAGCACAATATTTTTTAGATAGCAAAAAATTGCACATCGCCAAACAACTTCGTCTATTTGAATAATCCAATGCTGGAATGGCAATCGAGGTTGATTGCCATTCTATGTTAGTTCAGTTAGCTTAGAATCAGTCCTATTGAATTTTCGTACTATGCAACAACTCCCCCCCTCACAATATATTTTTCCAGATCCTATTGAAGCAGATCCTGAAGGCCATGGTTTTATTTGCATCGGTGCAGACCTCTCCCCTTCAACACTATTTGAAGCCTATATACATGGACTTTTTCCATGGTTTAACCAAGATGAACCGATTTGTTGGTGGAGCCCTGAACCACGCTGTATTATTGACCCTAAAGCTTATAAACCAAGCAAGTCTCTAATTCGTAACATGAAAAAGCATGACTACCGCATTACCATCAATCGTGCATTTGAGGATGTCATCCGATCTTGTTCTTTACCCCGCAGTTATGCAGATGAAACATGGATTAGTGAAGATATTATTGAAGGTTATACTGCCTTATTTGCAGCAGGCTATGCATATAGTGTCGAAGTCTGGCAGCAAGATACACTGGTAGGTGGCCTATACGGTGTCACCATCGGCAAAGGCTGTTTTGGTGAATCCATGTTTAGTACCGAAACCGATGTCTCTAAAATGGCATTTTATACCCTAATGTTAATAGGCCGAGAAAATCAGCTCCCTTGGATCGACTGTCAATTAGTTAATGAACATCTGATAAGCCTTGGTGCGAGTACACTTTCTCGCCAAGCCTACCTAAAATCGTTACAAGATGTAATTATTGCCCCCTCTATCAATTGGAAAAATTATCAAGAACGTGTATTTTCAAGTAAAACAATAGCACTTTGTGCAAAATTAAACGGTTAATGGATTAACGTCTTGGAGGGACAGATTAATGAAATCATACCAACCCAAGTCCCTTTTAAATGACTTACAGTATTATATTACGCCACCGCATGACTGCAGCTATCTCGAAAACAAGTCTGCGCGAATGGTGTTTTTAGACCCGATTCATCGCATTGATGTGGTGACATTATCTGAGCTATCACGTGTCGGTTTTCGGCGTAGTGGAGACTTTGTTTATCGCCCTGAATGTCACTTATGTCGCCAATGTTTATCGTGCCGTGTACCTGTACAAGAATTCCAGATGAACAGTAGCCAAAGAAAAGCTTGGCGACGTAATCAAGATTTAAGAATGAGTATCTTGCCAACATCAAAGGCTACTCAAGAACATTATGATTTGTATGAACGCTATATCAATGAACGCCATGCCGATGGTGATATGTATCCTGCAAGCCTCGATCAATTTGAAAAGTTCTTAGTTCATAGCTGTACTGAAAGCTTCTTCATTGAGCTTTGGGAAAACGAAAAATTAATTGCAGTTTCAACGTGTGATTTGATGGATGATGGGCTTTCAGCTGTTTACACTTTCTTTGATCCAGATGAACAACGTCGTTCTTTAGGTGTTTTTGCAATTCTCAAGCAAATTGAATATGTTAAAACCCTAAATCTAGAGTATTTATATCTAGGCTATTGGGTGCCACATTCATCCAAAATGAATTATAAATCGCAATATACGCCACTTGAGTTATTACTTGATGGACAATGGCGAAGACTCAATCGTCCACTTTCAGAAAAAGAAATCCATCAACTCGGAAACTCTTTGATGAGCACATTGCCCTCTGAGTGGAATAATTTAATTATTAAATAACGCTGCAAAATCATCAGTGCATGTTTTGACCATAATCACAGCGTGCTCTCTTGATCCATCTGAGTTTGGATAATAGTTTTTGCGTAAATCAATTTGATGAAATCCTGCTTTTTCGTATAAATGAATCGCAGCAGTATTACTTTCGCGTACTTCTAAAAAAATTTGAATCGGATTATTTTTTAATTGTTGAATTGAATGATCCAGTAATTCATAACCCAAACCCTTTCCTTGCTGATTAGGATGAATCGCCATCAATAATAGATTTGCTTCATCAAGCACAGGCTGCAAAATACAAAACCCGACAACCTGATGATTATGCTCATACACGGTGCATTGATAAGATTCTAAAGATTCCTGAAACTGTTGTTTAGACCAAGGATGCGTTTGAACAAGACGCTCAATTGCCGCAACACTATTCAAATCTTTTTCCTGCATCAATCGAATCACAATATCGCACCTATAAATGATTGATGCAGATTATCAGCAATTTAATGCAAAATGAGAATAAAAAAATGGGCAAGTTTCATTGCCCACCTGTATTAATTTGCATTAAAGCCCAATTCAGCACGCCACTTATTCAAAAGTGCTGTAGTGTCATCATCATTTGGATGAAACTTCGGTCTCAAAAATGAAAGTAACGTTGGGATTTGGCGTGTCATAAAACCTTTATAACCATACATAAAATTAATCATATACTTGGTGTCACGCCATGTAAGTTTGCCATCAGTTTGCAATAATTTCGCAGTGAAGTACGACTGAGTAATAAAGATTAAACCCATTGCAATGACAAGTGCTAATGACCGCATGAAATAAGCTTTCGCCCCTTGTCCATACATGGCTTCATAAACATCAAAAGCGACAGCTTTATGCTCATTTTCCTCAACTGCATGCCACATCCATAAGTGATACATCGTTTCATCCATGAACATCGACTGGATATCTGGATTACTTAGTAATTCCTCGGCAATCGTAGAAGTAAAATGTTCCAGTGCACAGGTGCCAGTTAAACCAATCATTTCTTTAGTAAAGCCAAATGGTTTTAAAAGTCTAGATGTAATACCCACAGCACGATTAATTAATCGCCCTGTCTGATCTTCCATTTTGCGCACACCATATCCATAAGCTTCAGCTGAAGCATTAAAAGCCAAGTGCTCTTTTGAATGCATAGCTTCTTGACCAATAAAGGCGCTGATTTCTCTTTGTAATCTTGGATCGGCAAGCTTTGGATCATTTCGCACTGCTCTCGTACTATTTACGAAGAATTGTTCCCCTTCAGGAAATAATGCTGACAAAGCAGTCATAAAATGCGTTAAAGCAGCATCACCATTTGCCCAGTAGCGAGGTACTTCACCAAACTCAAAATCCATTCTTCGTACAGGGAAACTAGCACCAGCTCGGTTTGAAATATTGACTTTAGCATTCATACCTTCTTCTCCTTAAAGATACTTATTTATTTTAAAAATTCATCTATCTTCTATTTATACGCCCTTTTCTATGCGTGAAATAAGTGCAAATAAGGTCATAAAAGCATCATCTTAGGACATCTAATTATGGTAAAGAGAGTTGTTTTAAAGCATAAAAAAGGAGCACATGCTTGCTCCTTTTTTTAACATTTAGTTTTTAAACACATTCACAACTTAAAAACCAAGTTTAGCTTTCCAATCTTTTAATAGTTGAACTGTATCTAGATCATTTGGATGAAAGCGCGGTTTAAAATATGCCAACATTTCCCCTGCCATACCAGTAATGATTCCTTTAGATGGACTATAACCATACTTGTAGATCATCCCAAGCTCTTTCAAATTTAGCTTTTTATCTTGTTGCAATAAGCGCAAAGTAAAATAAGATTGTAGGATAAAAATAAGAGCCATCGCGAATACAAGTGCAGTCGTTCTTAAGCTATATGCCTTAAGCCCAGTTCCAAATACGCCCTCGTATACATCATAAGCAACCGCTTTATGCTCATTTTCTTCAACGGCATGCCAGAACCACATATACGACATCGTATCATCTGTCATTAAATCTTGGATATGCTTGTTGCGCAATAATTCTGAGGCAATCGTCGCAGTAAAATGCTCTAATGCTGTCGTCGCTGTTAGGTCGACCATTTCACGCGTCATACCAAAAGGTTTTACGATTTTTGAAAAATTATTCAATGCAAATTGGATATAGCGTCCCGTAATCTGTTCCAAAGAACGTACATCATGACCATATTTTTGCGCAGAGGCATTGAAATTCACATGCTCTTGGGTGTGCATTGCTTCTTGACCAATAAATGCACTAATTTCTTTTTGTAATTCTGCATTATCTTTAATTGCTGGGTAATAACGTACTGCACGTACAGCATCGATAAATAATTTTTCACCGTCAGGGAATAATGCTGACAATGCTGTCATAAAGTGTGTAAGACCAGCTGAACCATCCATCCAGTACTCTGGTACTTGATCGAAATCAAAGTTCATACGACGTACTGGAAAACTCGCACCTGCACGATTTGAAATATTTACTTTAGCATTCATGCTGCCCACTCCTTCTGTGGAATCTCTCCACTTAGATACTTTTGTTCATTTTCTTAAGTTTTATATTACGGTTTTATGCGTATCAATTAAGTGCAGTTTAGGACAGCTAAGTATCAGTTTAGGACACTCTTACAGACAAATTGTTAAACAATCGATATAAAAAAACACCCCGATGGGGTGTTTTTTTATTACCTTAGAGGCTTATGCAGTTACTTTAGCAACAACACCAGCACCTACAGTACGACCACCTTCACGGATCGCAAAACGTAGACCTGGGTCCATTGCGATTGG
>NZ_DJLC01000120.1:50732-51119 GCF_002434875.1 Acinetobacter sp. UBA6526
GAAGTAGAACTGTGGACGGTAACCGTTAAGGAATGGAGTATGACGACCACCTTCTTCTTTAGAAAGTACGTATACTTCCGCATCGAATTTAGTGTGTGGCTTGATTGAACCTGGTTTAGCAAGTACTTGACCACGTTGTACGTCTTCACGCTTAGTACCACGTAGAAGAACACCACAGTTCTCGCCCGCACGACCTTCGTCAAGAAGTTTACGGAACATTTCTACGCCAGTTACAGTTGTTTTAACTGTATCTTTGATACCAACGATTTCAACTTCTTCGCCTACTTTAACGATACCAGACTCTACACGGCCTGTTACTACAGTACCACGACCAGAGATTGAGAATACGTCTTCGATTGGCATTAAGAATGCTTTGTCGATAGCACG
>NZ_DJLC01000140.1:0-2048 GCF_002434875.1 Acinetobacter sp. UBA6526
CCAGCAAAAGCAGCATCACCATGAACAATTACAGGAAGAACGTCGTCACCACCAATGTCTTTACGACGAACTTGACGTGCACGAACAGAACCTTCTACAACTGGACCAACAATTTCTAAATGAGATGGGTTAAACGCCAATGCTAAGTGAACTTCGCCACCTGGAGTCATTACGTTTGAAGAGAAACCTTGGTGGTACTTAACGTCACCAGAACCTTTCTTATGTAGGCTCTTCCCTTCGAACTCACCGAAAAGGTCAGCTGGGTTTTTACCCATGATATTCACAAGAAGGTTGAGACGACCACGGTGTGGCATACCAATCACAACTTCTTTACAACCAACAGCACCAGCACGTTGAATAATTTCATTCATCATTGGAATGAAAGATTCTCCACCTTCCACACCAAAACGTTTCGCACCAACGAATTTGTTACCAAGATATTTTTCTAGGCCTTCCGCAGCTGTTAAACGCTCTAAGTAACCTTTTTTCTGATCATTGGTATAGCCAAATTTACCGCGAACACCTTCTAAACGTTGTTGAATCCAACGCTTTTCTTTAGTGTCAACGATGTGCATATATTCTGCACCGATAGAACCGCAGTAAGTTGCCTCCATTGCCTCAACCATTTCAGACAATGTTGCTTCTGCTTTACCAATTGCAAGGTTACCCGTATTGAATACGGTATCCGAATCAGATTTAGTCAAGTTATGAGCAGATAAATCTAAATCAGGAACGTCTTCACGTTTAGCGAGACCTAATGGATCTAATTTAGCTTTTTGATGACCACGATTACGATAAGCGGCGATTAATTGTAATACACCAATTTGGCGACGCTCATGTTCTGTACTAACAGTGCTTTGTACAACAGGTTGAACTCTGTTTGCATTACGACCCAATAAGAGGAATTGCTCACGCACACTACCGTGTGGTTGGTCACCCTTAGGGTATTTATCGAAATATTCTCGCCAATCCTCTGACACTAAGGTTGGTGATGCTAGGTACTGTTCGTAAAGCTCTTCAATATACGCTGCACTATCAGCGGAAAGTTCAGTGTCAAGACGCAATGCGTCAGCAACTTCTTGCATTTTTGGACCCATTTCCTATTGCAAAAAATAATACAGGTTGCCTTTTAAGCAGACCCATGATTCATAGTGCCAAATTGGTAACAAGACACTACTACCCAAGGTTATCCAACCCTAGGACATTATCACTACACATCAGGAGTATTCCCTTTGATGTAACAAATGAGCTATACACCCAGCAATTTAAGGCACATAACTCATCTTTTATACTCGACGACATCGAGCAATTTTTTGCAAATCATTTTAGAAAAATTAAATAAATTTTTAACTTTTCTAAATTGACTTTTACCAAATAATCTGCATAAATCAGTCACAGATATTCCCAATCTAAACGCAAGAATATACTGATTTTTTGCTTTCAGTTACTGGCACAAATGCTAACATGTAATCAAGCTTGGATTGATTTTTTTGACACATACCATCCATAAATCAGCGAAATACACACATCAAATTATATTCTAATATAACGCCCTTTTTATAAAAGTTGCACTCTTATCGACCAAAGTTAAAGATTCTCTACAAATCTCGCACAAATGCTAAGCACGCCGATCAAAAAACAAACTCCATAAATTTTTTAATCAGTTTTAACAATCAACAGCAATGATTAAACCCATAATAAATCACAGCCAAACATTTCCAAATTCCCAAATAAAAAACGGGAGTTTCTTACGAAACTCCCGTTTCCAGAAACAAGCTGAATTAACCAGCTTGATCCAACAACATGTTACGAATGTGACCAATTGCCTTCGTTGGATTCAACCCTTTTGGACATACTGATACACAGTTCATGATGCCTTTACAACGGAATAGAGAGAATGGATCATCTAAACGAGCCAAACGCTCTTGAGTCGCTGTATCACGAGAATCGATGATGAAACGATATGCATTCAACAATGCAGATGGACCTAAGAATTTATCAGGGTTCCACCAGAATGATGGGCATGAAGTTGAACAACATGCACAAAG
>NZ_DJLC01000140.1:2382-15794 GCF_002434875.1 Acinetobacter sp. UBA6526
AATACATTCATATAAACCATCTAAGTGTTCACGTTCTGCTTGAGACTGTAAACGCTCTTTCGCTGGTGCTGGCTGATTGTTAATCAAGAATGGTTGAATCTTGTCATATTGATCATAGAACTGGTTCATGTCCACAACCAAGTCTTTTACAACTGGTAAACCAGGTAAAGGACGGATCACAATCTTCTCTGGTAAATCGTTCAAGTTCCACAAGCACGCTAAACCATTTTTACCATTGATGTTCACACCATCTGAACCACAAATACCTTCACGGCAAGAGCGACGGAATGTTAATGATTCATCCTGCACTTTCAACGCAAGTAACGCGTCAAGCAACATACGATGCTTGTCTGTTAACTCAAGTTTGAAAGTTTGCATATACGGCGCTTTATCCTTATCAGGATCGTAGCGGTAGATTTCGAATGTACGAGTGCCTCTACTCATCTTTGTTCTCCCGATTAGAATGTACGTGGTTTAGGTTCAATTGCTTCAACCGTTAATGGACTGAAACGTACTGGCTTATATTCAAGACGGTTGTCTGATGAATACCATAATGTATGTTTCATCCATTCATCATCACGGCGACCGTAAGAATAAGTTGGGTGATCAGGCGCTAACTCATAGTCAACAACTGTATGCGCACCACGACATTCTTTACGAGCAGCAGCAGAAATCAGAGTCGCCTTCGCAACTTCATATAAGTTTTCAACTTCTAATGCTTCAACACGTGCTGTGTTAAATACTTTAGATTTGTCTTTCAAATGAATGTTACGAACACGAGATTCAATCGCAAGGATTTCTTTCACACCCTTGTCAAGCAACGCTTGAGTACGGAATACACCCGCGTGATCCTGAACGATATCACGGATTGCATCAGCAACTTCTTGTGCATTTTCACCCGCTGTTGAATCATCAAGCTTACGAATACGCGCTAAGGTGTTAACCAATACATCAGTTGGAAGCGGTGCATAATCATCGCCATGATGTTTAGTTACATAGTCAATGATGTGTTCACCAGCTGCTTTACCAAATACAACAAGGTCAAGCAATGAGTTTGTACCTAAACGGTTAGCACCATGAACTGATACACAAGAACACTCACCGATCGCATAGAAACCTTTTACAGGTTTCACATAATCACGTGTACCTTTATAAGAATACTCTTTAGTATCTTTATCATAGTGAGCAGAGAATTCACCCTCTTCAACACCATGTGGTACAACAACTTGACCATGAATATTCGTCGGAATACCACCCATTTGATAATGGATTGTTGGTACTACTGGAATTGGTTCTTTAGTACAGTCAACGTTTGCGAACTTCTTACCAATCTCAAATACAGATGGAAGACGTTTCATAATCGTCTCAGCACCTAAGTGAGTCATATCAAGCAAGATATAA
Source organism: Acinetobacter sp. UBA6526 (assembly GCF_002434875.1). NCBI lineage: Bacteria > Pseudomonadati > Pseudomonadota > Gammaproteobacteria > Moraxellales > Moraxellaceae > Acinetobacter > Acinetobacter sp. UBA6526. The sequence goes on from NZ_DJLC01000140.1 coordinate 3,784, forward strand.
TCCGCTTTAGGACCACAGCCACGACCCTCTTTAATCTCTTGGTCCATTGAACGCGATACGAAGTCACGTGGTGCCAAGTCTTTTAAAGTTGGAGCATAACGTTCCATGAATGGTTCGCCGTCTTTGTTACGAAGGATACCACCTTCACCACGACAACCTTCAGTCAACAATACACCTGCGCCCGCAACACCCGTTGGGTGGAACTGCCAGAATTCCATATCTTGTAATGGAATACCTGCACGAGCAGCCATACCAAGACCGTCACCAGTGTTGATATAAGCATTTGTTGATGCACGATAAACACGACCAGCACCACCAGTAGCAAACAATGTCGCTTTCGCTTGGAATACGGCAATGTTACCAGTTTCTTGGTCAATTGCAGTCACACCAAGAACATCACCCGCTTCGTTACGGATTAAGTCTAATGCAATCCACTCAACGTAGAACTGAGTACCCATTTTTACGTTGCTTTGATACAACGTATGGAGCAATGCATGACCCGTACGGTCAGCAGCAGCACAAGCACGTGGAACAGCTTTTTCACCGTAGTTTGCAGAGTGACCACCGAACGGACGCTGATAGATCGTACCATCTTCGTTACGGTCAAAAGGCATACCTAAGTGTTCAAGCTCGTAAACAACTTTTGGCGCTTCACGCGTCATGAACTCGATTGCATCCTGATCGCCTAACCAGTCAGAACCTTTAACGGTGTCATAGAAGTGATAGTGCCAGTTATCTTCTTGCATGTTTCCTAACGATGCACCAATACCACCTTGAGCAGCAACTGTATGCGAACGTGTTGGGAAAACTTTGGTCAATACCGCAACTTTTAAACCAGCTTGAGCAAGTTGGTAAGCAGCGCGCATACCAGAACCACCACCACCAACAATAACAGCGTCGAAAGTGAGGTTTTGAATATTTGAATAATCTTCTTTAGGGTTAATTGCGCCCATGATCTCTTCCTATCAATTTGCCCAGAAAATCTGGATACCCCAGATTGCGTACACGATCACTGAAATAATGACAGCAGAAGTAAGTACAAGGCGTAAACCTGAAGCTGAAGGACCCATTTGACGAGTCGTTACATAATCAGTAAAGACTTGCCACATACCAATCCAAGCATGTGCAACGAGCGACAATACTGCTAATAAAGAAAAGATCTTCATTGGCAATGTCAGCATAAAGCCTGCCCATTGTTCGTAACCAAATCCACTGTTACAAAGGATCCAACCGAACATAACAACAGTGTATGCAGCTAACACTACAGCACTGACACGCTGGATATACCAATCGCGAGAACCTGAACCTGTTAAACCTGTAGCACTTTTCATCAGAACATAATCCATACGAATGCTGCGACAATACCAACCGCAGACAAGATCAATGAAATTGTAGCTGCGATACGACCGCTTTGTAATTCTTCAGCAAAACCGATGTCAGCAAGCAAGTGCTTGATCCCTGCGATAAAGTGGAAAATTAAACCTGCTACAAATACCCATACGATGAAACGTACAAGGATATTTCCGAAAACGACATTTTTAACGTAGTCAAATCCTTCTGGTGAAGATAAAGATTTATCCAAAATCCATAAAAGAACTGCGACTAATAAGAAAACGATTACACCTGATAGACGGTGTAGAATTGATGCAATAGCCACGGGTGAGCGTAAATTTACCGCTAACACCTGACCCATGGACAAATTGACAGGTCTGTTGCTTTTCACAGCGGGCATCCTGTAGGTAGAAACTCCAACTGGAGTTTGTTTGAATTAATTCAAAGGAAAGCTGGCATTGTTAGGCAAGCACAGCACATGCCTAACCTATATAACGACACCGAATTATAAAACGTGAAATATCAAAATACAAACAATCAGCTTTCGCTTTAGTCTAAAAAATCAATAAATAAGAATCATTCACAAAAACTTTTAAAATCAATATTATCAATCCAACCCACCAAAAAAAATATACTACTGTTTTTTATAGTAAAAATTATTTATCTATTTCCTCGATAAGCAATTAAGTAGCAAAAAAAAATCTTTATAAAAAACCTAAAAAAGTCGACTGACATAACCATATAAAGGTTAAATTTGAATGTTTAATGACATAGCCAAAAAGAATACCCCACATTTATATATTAAATATAAATACCTGATAAATTATTTAAAAAAGTTAAACTTCCAAGAAATCACCAGTTATTTTTTAACCAATTGATCGCACCACAATGAGTCAAATAACAACCAAGACTTCTCTACTCTTGAGTAAATTTTAATATTTAATTAAATCTAAGCCGTGAGATATATAGGGTTTCAGGCTTTTTATATAAATTAATCAGTCATTGGCAAAAGATGCCGAGATAAAAAATTTACTTACAATTGTACTGGCGCTTCACTTTTTTTATGCACCTAAAACCTGATTTGACATATTATACTCGACCGGTGCTGTGATTTTACTCAATTTTTTTGTTGATACTGAATGACTCATTGACTTTAAGAACGTCATTTTTTATCCCTAAGTATAATTGACAAAATTCTAGTAGCCACTAATCTTATAGCAAATTTTGACACCGTCTGATTCGCACATGACAAGATTAGGATTTCGAGTCAGATAATCATTCACCAGGACAGGAGATCTATTGAATGTCTGCAGCAACTGGCAAAAAAGCCGTATTACAGCTTGATGGCAAAGAAATTGAATTACCAATTTACAGCGGCACATTGGGCCCAGATGTAATTGACGTTAAAGATGTATTGGCATCTGGTCACTTTACTTTCGATCCTGGTTTTATGGCGACAGCTGCTTGCGAATCTAAGATCACATTCATTGATGGTGACAAAGGTGTGTTATTGCACCGTGGCTATCCAATTGATCAATTAGCGACTCAAGCAGACTATTTAGAAACTTGCTACTTATTATTAAATGGCGAGCTTCCAAATGCTGAACAAAAAGCAGAATTTGACGCTAAAGTACGTAACCATACAATGGTTCACGATCAAGTAAGCCGTTTCTTTAATGGTTTCCGTCGTGATGCACACCCAATGGCAATAATGGTTGGTGTTGTTGGTGCTTTATCTGCGTTCTATCACAACGGTTTAGATATCGAAGATATCAACCATCGTGAAATTACTGCAATTCGCCTAATTGCTAAAATTCCTACGCTTGCAGCGTGGAGCTACAAATATACAGTAGGTCAACCGTTCATTTACCCACGTAATGACTTAGGTTACGCAGAAAACTTCTTACACATGATGTTTGCTACACCTGCTGACCGTGATTACAAAGTAAATCCTATCCTTGCTAAAGCAATGGATCGTATCTTCACACTTCATGCTGACCATGAACAAAATGCATCGACTTCTACAGTTCGTCTTGCAGGTTCAACTGGTGCAAACCCTTATGCATGTATCTCTTCAGGTATTTCAGCACTTTGGGGACCTGCGCATGGTGGTGCGAACGAAGCCGTTCTTAAAATGCTTGATGAAATTGGTAGCGTTGAAAACGTTGCTGAATTCATGGAAAAAGTGAAGCGTAAAGAAGTTAAACTCATGGGCTTCGGTCATCGTGTTTACAAAAACTTCGATCCACGCGCTAAAGTAATGAAGCAAACTTGTGACGAAGTTCTTGAAGCATTAGGTATCAATGATCCACAGCTTGCTCTTGCGATGGAACTTGAGAAAATTGCATTGAACGACCCGTACTTCGTAGAACGTAAACTCTATCCAAACGTTGACTTCTACTCAGGTATCATCTTAAAAGCGATTGGTATCCCAGTTGAAATGTTCACTGTTATCTTCGCGCTTGCACGTACTGTTGGTTGGATCAGCCACTGGTTAGAAATGCACGCTTCACCATACAAGATTGGTCGTCCACGCCAACTTTATACTGGTGAAACACAACGCGATATCAAACGTTAATTTTCTAAGTAAAGTTAATGTTAAAAAGCTGCCATTTGGCAGCTTTTTTATTTCAACTATAACGATTTATGGAAAGTCTAACGCCCCCAATCCATCTTTTGTGCATAGGGTTCGACCATCTTAATACGCTTTACATTCTCTCTTTCGATTTTAGATAGTCTTCCTTCTACATTGGTATAACACGGCATATACCAGTCATACATCGCGAATGTATTTGCCCATTCCTTCGTTTTAAATGCATAACCATGACGTGCATAAATCTCATTACGCATATATTCCAGCTCGCCTCGCGCAACCTGTAAATCACCATCTTTTAATAGTCGAGTGGATGTTTCAGGGAAATCTCCCTGCCCTTTTGCATACTTGCACTGTTGAGCATCCAAGTTAAAAAATTTCGGCTTTACAGATTTACTTGTAGGCAACCATTGCACCTCTAAGGGTGTAGCATTGTTCTTGAACTCTAAAATAAACTTTCCGATGTCTGCACCTTGCCCAACTTCGTTCAAAGTTAAGGTATAGTTCAAGTCAGTTTGCTGAATTTTGCCTTTGAAGTTTGTTTGCTTTCCGTTTAACAAACTATAGCCAGACACATCTGTGCCCTTTTGTTGAAAGAATAATGAAATTTTCTGTTCATCGTTATACAAACCCGTCCATGAAGGTGCAATTTGCATCGTTTGTGCTATAGAAAAAGTACTCGTTGCCAAACCAACAGTTAAGATCAATAATTGTTTAAAATTTTGCATGTATATATTCTCGTTCAACTAAAATTATTTCGTTTTTTGAATACCATACCATAATAGTGATCACTTTTTATGTGGAAAAGCCTAAATCAATTTTTACAAATTTTGAGCCTTCTCATGTTCAGTTATCTATGCTGGCTCATGATTGAAATTTGCCTGAATTATTATCCTTGGTCTGATCACACCAATTTTTTGGTATTAAAACAAGATGTCGTCAACACCCAACCTTGGCGGATTGGCTTTCAGATGCATGTCATCACAAGTAGCTTTGTTTTATTAGCAGGTTTTACACAGTTTTCTCGAAGCATTCGTCAAAATCTACCCCGTTTACATCGTTATGCAGGCTGGCTCTATATCATCGCCACACTTGGATTTGCCCTACCGAGTGGATTTATTCTTGCATTTTCAGCCAATGGTGGTCTTAGCACTCAAATCTGCTTTGTTGTTTTGGGATTACTTTGGGGGTGCAGTACCGCCTTAGCGCTATATTTCGCTATGCATAAACAATGGCTAAAACATCGTAACTGGATGATTCGAAGCTTTGCGCTTGCTCTATCAGCATTGAGCCTAAGAACATGGAAGCTCATTTTATATGAGTTACAACCGTATTTTGATTGGCTCACACCACTGCATATTTACCAACTTGAAGCTTGGCTTGGATGGACAATTAATCTATTAATTGCGGAACTCATCATCTATCGATTAGCAAAAAAGACAAAATCCAATTAAATTTCATCTTCCTCTAAAGCACGCAATAAATTAGAACTAATTCCATCAGCCCGCAACCAAGCCAACTCATAACTCGCTTTCGCAAGCGCTAGGACGCGGCGTTCAAACTCATCCCAGACAGGTTTCACTTGCTTATCGTGAATACCTAAACCGCTTTCATGCGCTAAATGTTTATTCTTTTCACAAATTTTTAGAGCATGATACAACTTACGACCTTTACTGGCATTTTCCAAAATACGGATATGCTTACCATGAATAAAACCTTCGACATGTTGAAGATTTGCATTTGGTAATAACGGGACTAAGATCTGATCCAATTGCGCATCTAAACGCTTCCAAACCATTAAGCGTTGGTCAGGTGTGTAAGTATTCCATTGAATTACTTCATGGTTGAAACGACGACATCCTCGACAAACTAGATCACCAAATACCGTTGAACAACGCCCTGCACATGGGGTTAATGATGGAATTCGACGATCATTACTCAAAACCAACTCCTTTAAAACCATATTCATTTTATGGTTTTCTCGCTTATTTCTAAATTTCACGCTAAAATACGCGCCTTATTTTTCCTATCTTAATACATTTGGAGTTATCCATGAACGCTACTGTAGAACAGCTTGCACCTGTAGAACAGCAAGCGACCAATAATTGGGTTGTTGCGGCACTATATCAATTTAAAGAAGTTTCAGATGCAGCAGATCTGCAACAACGTCTTTTGGACTTAGTGAATAACATCAATTTATGTGGAACTCTAATTGTTGCTTCAGAAGGAATTAACGGTACTGTTGCAGGTGATCGTGCAGCAATTGATTGCATTCATCAATTTCTTTTAAACGAAGGCTTTAATGCAATGGAATATAAAGAGTCTGAAAGCTCTGAAAAACCATTCCGTAAAATGAAAATCAAGCTTAAAAAAGAAATCGTAACTTTAGGCGTAGAAGTTAAACCTCGTGATTTGGTAGGTCACTATCTTGATCCTAAAGAATGGAATGAGCTAATCAGCCGTGATGATGTCATTTTAATCGACACACGTAATGATTACGAATATAAAGCAGGTACCTTCAAGGGTGCAATTGATCCTAAAACTGAAACTTTCCGCGAATTCCCAGAATATGTAAAACAAAACCTTGAACAGCATAAAGATAAGAAAATTGCGATGTTCTGTACAGGTGGTATCCGTTGTGAAAAATCAACCTCTCTCCTCCTCCAAGAAGGTTTTAATGAGGTGTATCACCTGAAGGGTGGTATTTTAAAATATCTTGAAGAAACACCAGCTGAAGAAAGCATGTGGGAAGGAGAATGCTTCGTATTTGATGGTCGTACTGCGGTCACACATGGTGTTGAAGAAGGCGAAAATATCAAATGTCACGCATGTGGCTGGCCTTTAACGCAAGAAGAAGCGGCTCTTCCAAGTTATGAACATGGTGTGTCTTGTGTTTTCTGTATCGATAAAACCACAGAGAAGCAAAAAGAAGGTTTCCGTATGCGTCAATCACAAATTGCTGCTGCAAAACGTAAACGCCTATAAGCATTAAAGCATAGTTAAGCCATAGTTTTTACTATGGCTTTTTTATAAGTAAAAAATTTAACGCTTATTCAGATCTGAATAAGACAATTCATTTCCCATCATGAATTTGGATTCATAATACATGTCAATTCTTGATTTCCAAGACTAGATTCATTATTTAAGTAACCCTCAAAAGTAGCAGTAAAAAGTTTATTATCACGAAATACTAATGTAGCCGTATTAAAACGGTTTTTACTTGGAGAAGCAGAAACGACTATCTGATTTTCATCATTTTGATAATATATTTGATCGAAACCTTGACTTGTAAACTGTGCAGTAATTGATTTACCCCCTGTCTGTAGAGTTAGATTTTCCCCATATTTATAAATTTCACAAGGTTTTGTCAAAATGCCTGACTCAGATATTCCAATGATGGAAACTAGCGATAAATTTTTGAAATCACTCATTACATCCTTATTACAGTTAATATATAGTTCAGTTGTATTTTCCACCCAAGTACATGCCTTATTATTGAATTTGTTCAATGAAAAATCTGTCACATTTGGGAGATCATCTAAATTTGTTTCAGTATTTTGGTTTTTAAGTTTTTCAGGTAGTTGACTTAAATTACCATCCTTAATCAAAGTTAATAAGGCATTGTAGTCCTGAATACTATTGCTGCCTTGAATTGCATCTAACAAGGCTTGAATAGCTAAATGGAGAGGATTTACTGTTTTTATTTCTGTAGTAAAGAGATCCGTTTTACTATCAAGTGAATAGTCTTTTTTAATTAACTCATTCACCAAAGCAGTATTCGCTGATTTCAACTGATCAACTGTTATGCTACCTGATTGATACCATGTAGCGGGTAATTGCGTACTTGCATAAGCGATAGCCAAATCTGTAAACGGATTAATATTAACTCTTCCTGCTTGGCTAATATAACTGTGATAGCTATGTTCATTGGCTTTAACTTCTAAACGACATGGAAATTTACTACTATCTACTTGTCCCAGCCATACACCGTGTTCATCAACTACCACCTCTTCTTTAAAACCTACAGAATCCTTACAACTCGCTGTTACAGTCTTTCCATTTAAAGTTGATTCGGCAAATGCTGTACCTGTAATTGTACTGTATTCAATCTCAAATTGATCCGTTGGCTCAATTACAACACTTGAATCATTGCTATTATCTCCTCGGCATCCAGTTATCAAAATTGATATTAAAAACAAATTGAGCATACATTTTTTTTTAGTATTTAATTTCATTGGCTTACCCTAATATTTGGTTTTTTATGTGATTTAACCATTGCGCAAAATCGCCAGTATTATACATACCTTTCTGTTTACACCAATCGAATACTTTTAGAAAGTAGGGTTTAATACTAAGTAAAATATATTCAGTTATTCTCTTCCTATTACATGCAACTTGCTTAACGAATCTTTTATTGCTAGTAAAACAAGCACGAATTATCCTGTCTTAATTCACAAGTAACATAAATAGGCACTATGGGTCTTGAAGAGTGGGTCTTATCCATCATGGAAAAGCTTGGGTATCTAGGTATCGCATTTTTAATGTTTCTGGATAACGTCTTTCCACCAATTCCATCTGAAATCATTATGCCTTCCGCAGGCTACACAGCCTCAAAAGGCGAGCTTACCCTGATTGGTGTAATCATTGCTGGCAGCATTGGTTCTATCGTTGCCGCAATGTTGTTATATTGGGTAGGAAGGAAAGTCCCTCAGTCTCAATTATTTAAATTCATCGAGTGCTATGGAAAATATTTACGTATCCAAGTTACTGACCTAGAGAAAGCGCTGAATTGGTTTAATAAACATGGTCATCGTATTGTTTTCTTTGGACGTATGATCCCTGCTGTTCGCTCATTAATTAGTATACCAGCTGGTATGAGTAGAATGCCTTTTGCAAAATTCATGATTTATAGTAGTGCAGGAACTGTTATTTGGACTAGCTTTCTTGCCTATCTCGGTTATCACTTTAGCGAAAATCAAGCACTCATGACCGCAATTATGCAACGTATGAGCTATTTCATTTTAACGATTGTCACTATCTATATCGCTTGGTGGTGCTTCAAAAGATTTTATCTTAATAAGTCTAAAAATAGCTAAAAATGAAGCAACAACGTATATTTCAAGTCATTCAGTAAAAAATTAAGGATAGATAATGAAACACGAATTTTGGCATGACAAATGGCAAAGCAATAATATTGGATTTCATTTATCTAGCCCCAATCCTCTATTAATCAAGCACATTCAATCATTAAATTTACAACCTCAAGCGCGTATATTCATTCCATTATGCGGAAAAAGCCTAGATATCCACTGGTTACTTCAGCAAGGATTTCATATCACAGGGATTGATCTTAGCCCAATTGCAATTGAAGAACTTATATCTGAACTCAAGCTTGAGTTCACAGTGTCTCAAGTTGGAGATTTAACCCATTACCTTCATCAAAGTATTGATCTATATGTTGGTGACTTTTTTGAACTGAATATTGATCATATCTCAAAAATTGATGCAACTTATGACCGAGCTGCGTTGGTTGCATTACCTGAACATATGCGTGAGACATATACCCAACATCTAGTACAACTGACTCAGAATGCCCCTCAACTCTTAATTAGCTTTGAATATGATCAGAACCTTTTAGCAGGCCCTCCTTTCTCAGTTCCTGAACAAGAAATCAGAAAATATTACGCAAGCCATTATCAAATCAAGCAATTAGCCTCAGAGTATGAAAAGCTCAAAGGAAAAGTGGATGCAAAAGAAAATGTTTGGTTATTAGAAAAAACTTCGACAAGTCATTGAATATTGAGTGCAGAAAATTCAGCTTGGCTTGCTTGCATTTCCTCGATCAACCAAGTTTTAAAAATCACTTTGCGTACATCATCTTCTACTGGTGAAGCTGACAGTAAAAAATAAGCTGAGTCATCTTTATATACAGGGCTCAGCTTTTCTAACATCTGATACTTGATCTCCCTTTCAACCATATAGGCTGAAACCACAGAAGCACCTAGCCCAGCGATTGAAGCTTCAATACATAAATAAAAATGTTCCAACACGGACTTATTTAGCTCATTAAAGCGACCATTTTGAACTTCTAAAAATTTCTGCCAAAGTTTCGGTCTTGAAGATGAAATGAATATCTGATCAACCGACTGAGTATTTTGTTTTCCAACACACAGCATGTATTCATCTGCAATTTTTTCGCTATAAACAGCTTTACCCCAATCAAAATCATTGCGTCTCAAGGCTAAATCAATATTCTGAGTATCAAAATCAACTGCTCCTCCACTGGTCAATAAACCTACTTCGATATTTGGATATAGCTGCTTAAACTTGCCTAGACGAGGAATAAGCCATTTCATGGCAATAGTTGGTTCACATGATACGATCAAGGTATTTTGCGATTTTATCTCACCTTGTAACTGTATTAGGCACTGGTCAATTTGTTGGAAAACCTGCTGGCAACATTCAAACAAGATCCGTCCTTGATCAGTTAAAATCAGATGTCTACCCTCTCGATCAAACAAAGCATAACCCAACGTATCATCTAGGTTTTTTAATTGTTTACTTACCGCACCTTGGGTGACAAATAGCTTTTCAGCAGCAACGGTAACGCTTTCATAGCGTGCCACATAATAGAAAAACTTAAGAGAATTCAAAGACATCCTTTCAATCATTCCAAAATCTCATATATCAATCAAAATTAACTTCGATTTTAAATATAGCAAATATATGAAAAATATATAAATCATTAGTATATTTTTACAAGGTCAATTGAGTGAATGAAATAATTGCTATCGTATTGGTTACCGTATTGGCTGTGATTAGTCCAGGTGCTGACTTTGCACTAGTCACCCGAAATAGTTATTTATTCGGTCGTAAGCTCGGTATCTTAACCGCATGCGGTATTGCCAGTGGAGTTTGGGCTCACATCAGCTATAGCTTAATTGCATTAAGTTTTTTACAAAACAATATTCCGAGTCTTCTACAAATTATTCAATACATTGGCGCTGCTTATTTAATTTTTCTCGGTTATAAAACATTTACTCAGGAAAAAGTTTCTTTCAATGCTGAAAATATTTCCATTAGTGCTTTTCAAGCATTTAAACAAGGCATATTAACCAATAGTTTAAACCCCAAAACGACATTATTCGTGATTAGTTTATTTTCACAAATTATGAGTTCAGAAAATAACTTTGTTCATCTTTTGAGTTACGGTGCGTTTATCTCTTTCAGTCACTTAGTCTGGTTTTTATTGATTGCATATTTTTGCTCCACACCAACTATTCGAAATAAAATTTTAGCAAAACAAGTTGTTATTAATCGAATTATTGGCTCTGTGCTAAGTGGCTTAGGTCTAAGTTTATTATTTTCTAGTTTGTAATTTAATCACAATACCCTCAAGAATATATACGACCTCTGTAAATCAAAATACTCAATATAAAAAAACGTCCTCTAGGGGACGTTTTTAATTCACTTAGTTTTATAATTGCACTGAGATGACATCACTGCAAAATGTATCATTACGCAGGCGTATGGTACATCAAATAAATTTCATTCAAGTTTTCTGGAATTTCTTCTGCCAGCTCATCCATCAACTGACCATTGCGGCGGAATGATTCCATTTGCGGATCTTCTTCATCAATTCCGCTAAACACCATGATTGGTAGAGTTAAATCAACCAATTGCTCTTCAAATTCTGGGGCAAACCATGCCTCTTCGTTTAAGAACATTGCATCGACGAAACCAACGCTCCAATCACCTAAGCTAGAATCTACATCAGCTTCTTCGATTTCAAATGGAAACTCGATTCCATTTTCATTCGCTAAATCTTGGCGAATCGATTCTAACCAAGCTTTGATTTGCTCTATAATTTCACTTGGAACTTTCTTTTGGTTGCTCTCGAAAAGCTCATCTAACCAACGATCAAATTTTGGACCAACGGCAATAGCACACAAAAAGCCATGAGTCGCTGCGAAATCTAGACCGTATTCGTTTTGATCACCGTCGAGATAATTACTCAATAAGTCTAAATCTAACGTGCTCATTCTTTAATCCAACTTTAAAAATACATCGGCAACAGCATAACATT